>CALKYI010000407.1 GCA_938003665.1 uncultured Flavobacteriales bacterium | reverse complement strand
AACCCACGAATAGACTGAAGATTATGAATACTGATCCAATCGCAGATTACCTGACACGCATCCGCAACGCGCAGATGGCCGGTCACAAGGTCGTGGAGATTCCAGCTTCCAACATGAAGAAGGAGATGACCCGAATCTTGTTCGACAAGGGGTACATCTTGAATTATAAGTTTGACGATGCGGGCCACCAAGGCACCATCAAGATCGCATTGCGTTACGACGGCAAGACCAAGCGTCCCGCCATCACAGAATTGCAGCGCGTCTCTACGCCTGGTTTGCGCCAGTACGCTAGCTCGGGAGACCTCCCACGCGTATTGAACGGCCTCGGCGTGTGCATCGTTTCCACTTCCAAGGGGTTGATGACAGACAAAGAATGCCGCAAGATGAACATCGGCGGTGAAGTCATTTGCACCGTTTACTGATAAGAAAGGAATAGCATTATGTCACGGATAGGAAAAGCACCCATTGCAGTACCCGAAGGCGTCACAGTGACGATCGATGGTGCTTCAATCAAGGTAAAAGGCCCCAAGGGGGAACTGGAGCAGACCATCGATCCCGAAATCGGTGTGGAGTTGAACGACAATGTTTTGACTTTCACGCGTCCTTCTGACCACAAGGATTACCGCTCAAAGCACGGATTGTACCGTGCTCTGGTGAACAACATGGTGGAAGGCGTTTCCAAGGGATACACCATTCGCTTGGAATTGGTTGGTGTCGGTTTCCGCGCCTCTTCTGCTGGACAAGACTTGACGTTGGCGCTGGGTTTCAGCCACCAAATCATCATGCGCTTGCCAGAAGAAATCAAGGTGAAGGCCGAAACAAAGAAAGGGGAGAACCCATACGTAGAATTGACCTCGCACGACAAACAGCTCATCGGTACGGTGGCTGCCAAGATTCGCTCGTTGCGCAAGCCTGAGCCATACAAAGGCAAAGGTGTTCGCTATGCTGGTGAACAGATTCGTCGCAAGGCTGGTAAGACCGCCGCTAAATAATCGAGAACAATGGGAACGAAAAAAACATTCTCACGCAACCGCATTAAGCGCCGCGTTCGTGGTAAGGTCCACGGCACTGCGGAGTGCCCACGGTTGTCTGTTTTCCGCAGCAACAAGCAGATCTACGCTCAGATCATCGACGACCGCGCAGGCCGTACGTTGGCTGCAGCGGGTTCATTGGGAGCTGACGACGCGAAGGGTCCTAAGTTGGACCAAGCCGCTGCCGTTGGCAAGATGATCGCAGAGAAGGCCAAGGCTGCCGGAATTGAATCCGTCGTTTTCGATCGAAACGGCTACTTGTATCACGGCCGGGTGAAGTCCCTGGCAGAAGCTGCTCGCGAAGCCGGGCTCAAATTCTAAGGAAAGATGGAACAACGTCAACAACGAAAAGGACGCGACAACCAGCAGCAATCGCGAACCGGAGATCCGGATTTGAAGGAGCGCTTGGTTGGTATCAACCGTGTTGCGAAGACCACCAAGGGTGGCCGTACGTTCAGCTTCAGCTCAATCATGGTCGTCGGTGACGAGAAGGGCCGTGTAGGTCACGGATTGGGTAAGAGCCGTGAGGTGGCAACCGCCATCCAAAAAGGAATCGAGGACGCGAAGAAGAACATGATTGAAGTGCCCTTGGTGAACGGCACCATCCCGCACGCGCAGGAGATGAAGTTCGCTGGAGCGCACGTCATGATCCGCCCAGCATCACCCGGTACCGGTGTTATCGCCGGTGGCGCGATGCGTGCGGTATTGGAGAGCGCAGGCATCAAGGACGTTCTCGCGAAGTCGTTGGGTTCTAGCAACCCACACAACGTCGTGAAAGCTACGTTCAACGCATTGCAGGAATTGCGCAGTGCTAAGGACATCGCTCAATTGCGCGGCATCTCTGTACACAAAGTGTTTAACGGTTAATCTCGAATACCATGGGAAAAATCAAAATCACCCAAGTGCGCAGTGCGATCAACCGCCCCAAGCGTCAGAAGGCCACCATTCAGGCCCTCGGAATTAAGAAATTGCACAATCCGGTTGAGCACGAGGCCACACCACAGATTTTGGGCATGGTCCGAAAGGTGAGCCACCTCGTCACGGTCGAAGAACTTTAAATCATAAACCAGCATTAGCCATGAATCTCAGCAATCTCAAGCCAGCAGATGGTTCTCGGAAACAGCGCAAGCGAGTTGGTCGCGGTGAAGGCTCCGGTCACGGAGGTACCTCTACACGTGGTCACAAAGGCGCGAAGTCGCGTTCCGGCTACAAGAGCAAAATCGGTTTTGAAGGTGGTCAACAGCCACTCCAGCGCCGCGTACCTAAGTTCGGTTTCACGAACCCGAACCGTGTGGAGTACAAGGGCATCAACTTGGACACCCTCCAAGAACTGATCGACCGCAAGAAGCTCAAAGCAGTTACCCTCAACGACCTCATGGAAAACGGCCTCGCCGGTAAGCGTGATTTGGTCAAGATCCTCGGACGAGGTGAATTGAAGACAGGTGTACCTGTAACAGCACACAAATTTTCTGCATCTGCGAAGGCTGCCATCGAAGCAGCTGGCGGTGAAGCAACCGAAGCATAAACCCCACTCAGATGAAGAATTTTTTCACTCAGATCTCGAATATCTGGAAGCACGAAGAGTTGCGCCAGAAGTTGGGCATAACCCTGGGCTTGATTTTGGTTTACCGAATCGGCTCGTTCATCGTGATCCCTGGTGTGAACAGCGACGTTTTGGCTGAGCAAATGGCTCAGTCCGGAAGCGGCGGTTTGGGCGACTTGTTGTCCTTGTTCACGGGTGGAGCCTTCACGCGTGCCTCAATCTTTGCATTGGGCATTATGCCATATATCTCGGCATCGATCATTATCCAATTGTTGGGCATCGCGGTACCTGCGGTACAGAAGATGCAGGCTGAAGGTGAGAGCGGCCGAAAGAAAATCAACCAATACACGCGTTTCTTGACCATCGCCATCACGTTGGTGCAGGCGCCTGGATACCTCGCAACTTCGGTTGCGGGCGTGCCCGGAGCGGTTGCTAACCCTTCAACGTTCTGGTGGTTCAGCGCGGTGTTGATCTTGGTGTGTTCAACCCTGGTCATCATGTGGTTGGGTGAGCGCATCACGGACAAAGGCGTAGGCAACGGTATTTCCTTGCTCATCATGATTGGTATCATCGCTACGTTCCCACAAGCGATCATTCAGGAATTCATCCACCCGGACACCTCGGTGTTCTTCTTCTTGGTGGAGATTGCCTTCTTGTTGATTGTCATCGGTGCCAGCGTGGCGTTGGTTCAAGCGTTGCGTAAAGTGCCTGTGCAAATGGCCAAGATGCAAGCCGGTGGTACGCACCTCCCACAAGGCGAGGGTGCCCGCAGCTACATCCCATTGAAAGTAAACTCTGCAGGTGTGATGCCGATCATCTTTGCCCAGGCGATTATGTTCGTGCCATTGTACTTGACGCAGAGTGAAACGTTCCAAGACAACGCGGCATTGCAGAGCTTGTCTGACTTCAACGGATTCTGGTACAACCTGATCTTCTTCGTGATGATCGTGGTCTTTACCTACTTCTACACGGCGATTACAGTCAACCCCAACCAAATGGCGGACGACTTGAAGCGTCAAAACAGTTTCGTTCCGGGCGTGAAGCCAGGGAAGCCCACAGCGGATTTCTTGGAGCGCGTGTTGTCCAACATCACGTTGCCCGGTTCATTGATGCTGGCCTTGATTGCCATTTTGCCGGCAATCGTGTTCAGCCTCGGATTAACAAAAGCGCAAGGCTTCTCCATTTTCTTCGGCGGTACGTCGCTGTTGATTATGGTGGGGGTCATTCTGGATACCCTTCAGCAAATCGAGAGCTACTTGCTCTCACGTCACTATGACGGTTTGATGAAGTCCGGAAAATTGCGTGGCCGTCCGCAGTCTCCTGTGGGTGGTATTGCGGGATAACCTGAAATGGGTTTCGGCCGACGCGTGCATATCAAAACGGACGAAGAGGTCGAACTCCTTCGGGAAAGTTCTTTGCTTGTAGGGAAAACGTTAGCTGCCGTAGCCAGTCGGATTCGTCCGGGGGTTACGACACTGGAACTCGACGCGGTTGCGGAAGAATTCATTCGCGACCACGGAGCAGAACCAGGCTTCAAGGGGTACGGAGGGTTTCCGAACTCTTTGTGCACCTCCGTCAATGAGGCGGTCGTGCACGGCATCCCAAACGATCGGCCTTTGGAAGAAGGGGACATCGTGTCCATCGATTGTGGGGTGTTGAAGAATGAATTTTACGGCGACAGTGCGTACACCTTTGAGGTGGGCGAGATTGCGCCGGAAGTTCAGCAGCTATTAGACGTCACCAAAGAATGCCTCCGGCTCGCCATTGAGCAAGCGGTGGTTGGTAAACGAATCGGAGACATCGGATTCGCGTGCCAGCAACACGCCGAACAAAACGGCTACGGAGTGGTTCGGGAATTGGTGGGTCACGGGTTGGGTCGTTCGTTGCACGAAGCTCCGGAAGTCCCCAACTACGGCAGACGCGGCAACGGTCCGCGTTTGATGGACGGAATGGTTTTGGCCATCGAGCCCATGATCAACCTCGGTCGAAAGGAAGTCTTCCACTTGGAAGACGGCTGGACGATCGTGACGGCAGACCGCAAGGTGAGTGCACACTTCGAACACGACATCGTAGTGCGCAAAGGCCAGGCGGACGTTCTCTCAAGTTTTGACGAAATAGAAAAAGTCTTACAACACTAAAACGATATTCTAACCAGAGATTAAATCATATGGCGAAACAAGCGTCCATAACGCAAGACGGAACAATCCTCGAAGCATTGTCCAACGCAATGTTCCGAGTTGAATTGGAAAACGGGCACATCATCACGGCCCACATTTCAGGCAAGATGCGGATGTACTACATCAAGATTTTGCCCGGTGACCGCGTGCGAGTGGACATGTCTCCCTACGATTTGACAAAAGGTCGAATCTCGTTCAGATACAAGAAATAATTGCACTATGAAAACCCGTGCTTCACTCAAAAAGCGTACTGCCGACTGCAAGATTGTTCGTCGGAAAGGCCGCTTGTACGTCATTAACAAGAAGAATCCTAAAATGAAGCAACGTCAGGGTTAATCCTGTCGTTGCCAAACCCATCGCCCATGGCACGTATAGCTGGTATCGATATTCCTCGCAACAAGCGGGGTGTTATTGCACTCACTTACATCTACGGCATCGGCCGTAGCCGAGCTTCTCAATTGCTCGCGGAATGTGGAGTGTCAGAAGACAAGAAAGTTCAAGACTGGACCGATGATGAAATCGGTGCGGTCCGTAACGCCATTTCCACGGGTTTCAAAGTGGAAGGGGAGTTGCGATCGGAAGTTCAATCTCACATCAAGCGTTTGATGGACATCGGTAGCTACCGAGGCATCCGTCACCGTAACGGCTTGCCGTTGCGCGGACAGCGCACGAAGAACAACTCACGCACCCGCAAGGGCAAGCGTAAGACCGTTGCGAACAAGAAGAAATAATCGCATTCATTGAGTTCCCTCGGGAACTGATCACCTAAAAATTAAGACGATGGCGAAGAACGTCAAGAAAAAGAAGAAAGTCGTTGTGGAGGCCACAGGCCAAGCCCACATCCACTCATCCTTCAACAACATCATCATTTCGCTGACCAACAACAATGGCCAAGTGATTTCATGGTCTAGCGCCGGTAAGATGGGTTTCCGGGGCTCCAAGAAAAACACGCCTTATGCTGCACAGGTTGCCGCGGAAGATTGCGGTCGCGAAGCGCACGACCTCGGATTGCGTAAAATCCGAGCATTTGTAAAAGGTCCTGGAGCGGGCCGCGAGAGCGCCATGCGCGCCTTGCACAACATGGGAATCGAAATCATCGAGATCATCGATGCTACGCCGTTCCCGCACAACGGATGCCGCCCACCAAAGCGTCGTCGCGTTTAATTCTCATCGTCGAACCTAAGAACAGTAATCCGATATGGCACGTTACCGCGGACCCAAATCAAAAATCAGCCGCCGTTTTAAGGAGGCGATCTTCGGCCCAGATAAAGCGCTCGAGCGCCGCCCGTATGGCCCCGGCCAGCACGGCAATACCCGCCGTCGAAAGAAGGAATCTGAGTACTCTGTCCAGCTCGCTGAGAAGCAAAAGGCGAAGTACACGTATGGAATCCTGGAGAAGCAATTCTCCAACATGTTTAAGCAAGCCAACGCTCGTCCCGGCATCACCGGTGAGATTTTGCTCCAATTCTGCGAAAGCCGATTGGACAACGTGGTGTTCCGCTTGGGCATTGCGAACTCCCGTCGTGGAGCACGTCAGTTGGTCACGCACCGTCACATCATGGTGAACGGCCACGTGGTCAACATCCCTTCGTACCGCTTGCGTCCAGGTGACGTTGTAGCCGTGCGTGAGAAGAGCAAATCAATGACGGTCATCACCAGCGCACTCGGTGCAGCCCCCAAGCGATTGGAGTGGTTGGACTGGAACACGCAGAACATGTCCGGTACATTCATCAGCGTACCAACGCGTGAGCAAATCCCTGAGAACATCAAGGAGTCCCTCATCGTCGAATTGTACTCTAAGTAATCCAAAAACCTGAGACACATGGCAATTCTAGATTTCCAGAAACCAGACAAGGTGATCATGTTGGACTCAACCGAGTTCAATGGCACCTTTGAATTCCGACCCCTTGAGCCAGGTTTTGGTATCACCGTAGGCAATGCCCTGCGCCGCATCTTGTTGTCTTCTTTGGAAGGCCACGCCATCACAAGCGTGAAGATCGACGGTGTAGAGCACGAGTACAGCACCATCAAAGGCATCCAAGAAGATGTGACCGAGATGATCCTCAACTTGAAGCAAGTTCGCTTTAAGCGTCAAATCGAAGGCACCGACGGCGAGACCGTTACTGTCAAGGTGAGCGGCCAGAAGACGTTCACTGCCGGTGACATCGGTCAATTCACCTCTGCGTTCCAGGTCATGAACCCCGACCACGTCATCTGCAACATGGATGAGTCGGTTTCGTTGACGTTGGAATTGAACATCGGCAAAGGCCGTGGTTACGTTCAAGCAGAAGAGAACAAGCGCGAAGGCGCTGCCATCGGCACCATCGCCATGGATTCCATCTTTACGCCCATCCGAAACGTTCAGTACGAAGTAGAGAACTACCGTGTTGAGCAGCGTACCGACTACGAGAAGCTCATCCTGCACCTCGAGTGCGATGGCAGCATTTCTCCGAAGGACGCTTTGCAGGAGTCTGCGAAGATTTTGATCCAACACTTCATGTTGTTCAGCGACGAGCGTATTTCGCTCGAGCTCGAGGAACGCGTGGAAGTTGAGGAATTCGATGAAACCAGCTTGCACATGCGCCAGCTGCTCAAGACCAAGTTGAGCGACATGGACCTCAGCGTTCGTGCGTTGAACTGCTTGAAAGCAGCCGACATCGAGTCGTTGGGCGAATTGGTGAGTTACAACAAGAACGACCTGTTGAAATTCCGAAACTTCGGCAAGAAGTCCCTCACGGAATTGGAGGATTTGGTCGAGAACAAAAACCTCTCATTCGGTATGGATGTGAGCAAATACAAACTCGACAAAGAGTGAAGTCATGCGGCACAATAAGAATTTCAATCACCTCGGTCGCAAGACCGCACACCGTAAGGCCATGTTGTCCAACATGGCGTGCTCACTGATTGAGCACAAGCGCATTTCTACCACGGTGGCCAAAGCGAAAGCGTTGCGCCAGTTTGTGGAGCCGCTTGTTACGCGTTCGAAAGAAGACACTACGCACAGCCGTCGTGTCGTATTCAGTGCACTCGGCAACAAGTATGCTGTTTCTGAGTTGTTCCGTTCGGTAGGCCCAAAGGTGGCCAGCCGCGATGGAGGCTACACCCGCATCATCCGCACCGGAAACCGCTTGGGTGACAACGCTGAGATGTGCATGATCGAGCTCGTAGACTTCAACGACATCTACGGTACCGAAGCGAAGAAGAAGCGTTCACGTCGTTCACGCCGTGGCGGAGCGAAGGCTGCTGCTGCACCTGCTGCTGCTGAAGCCGCTGCACCAGAAGCGGTAGTGGAAGAAGCACCAGCCGCTGAGGCCGCTGCTGAGGAGGCACCTGCCGCTGAGGCCGCTGCTGAGGAGGCACCTGCCGCTGAGGCCGCTGCTGAGGAAGCACCTGCCGCTGAGGAAGCGGGTGACGACGCAGAAGAAGAGAAGAAGGACTAACCCCCTTCTCACCAATGATATCGAAACGGGAGGCTGCAAGGCCTCCCGTTTTGTTTTATGCCTTTTCACAGCCCGGTGAACCGATTGAGGAAAAATCAACCAGTCTTGAGGTTGAAGAGGTGAAAGTGGGGGAGTACTTTTGCACCATGGTTCAATCACGCGAGCAAAAAGTACCCGCTGTTCTCATTTTAGCAGATGGTACGCGTTTTGAAGGGAAATCGGCCGGCGCCATTGGGACAACGACCGGTGAGATTGCATTCAACACCGGGATTTACGGGTACCAAGAGATCTTCACAGATCCGAGCTACCTGCGCCAAATTTTGGTGATGGCCACGGCCCACGTGGGTAACTACGGTGTGCACGATGCGGAAGTCGAGTCGGACCGGGTGCAAATCGCAGGATTGGTGACCAAAAACTTCTCCTCCATTGCCAGCCGCGTAGGCGGAAGCGGAACGTTGCAAGACTACATGGACCGCGACGGCGTTGTAGGTATTTGCGACGTCGACACCCGCGCGCTGGTGCGTCACATCCGACAAAAGGGAGCCATGAATGCCATCATTTGCAGCGACGGTACGGATGAGGCCGAACTCAAACGTCAGTTGGACCAGGTTCCATCCATGGAGGGCCTCGAGTTGAGCAGTGAGGTGACGTGTTCCGAGCCTTATGTTGCTGACGCTGCAGCCGGAAAGGAAAAGGGATTAAAGGTGGCTCTGCTTGACTTGGGCGTCAAAAAGAACATCGTCCGATGCCTCACGGAGCGCGGGTGTGAAGTGCACGTTTTCCCGATGCATGCCTCGGTAGAGGAAATGCTCGCCATCGAGCCGGATGGCATCATGTTGTCCAACGGCCCTGGAGACCCCGGTGCAATGCCGGAAACGGTCGAAAAGGTGAAAGCACTTGTCGAGGCTGACCGCAGCGTATTTGGCATCTGCCTTGGTCACCAGGTATTGGCGTTGAGCCAAGGGTTGAAGACAGTCAAGATGTTCAATGGCCACCGCGGCGTGAACCACCCCATCAAGAACCTGATTACTGGCAAGGCCGAGATCACATCGCAAAACCACGGATTCGTCGTGGACCGAGACTCCTTGGATGCCCACCCAGACGTGGAATTGACCCACATCCATTTGAATGACAACACGGTTGCAGGTATCGCTTTGAAAGGCCGCCCGGTCTTTTCTGTGCAGTACCACCCGGAGGCCTCTGCAGGTCCACACGATAGCCGGTACCTCTTCGACCAATTTGTGGCGAACATGGAACAGGCGACCGTACCGGCGTGATTCCCGTTTGATTGAGTAACTTCGCGGCGGTTTTACGACCAGGATTTGGAAATGACCCCAATCCCAGCGCCTGTGTGCGTATCCACTTTTCATCATTGACATGAGTTACATTGATCAAATTCAAGCCCGCCAGATCCTCGATTCTCGCGGCAACCCAACCCTCGAAGTTGACGTCGTCACAGGCGATGGCAGCATGGGCCGTGCAGCGGTTCCTTCCGGTGCCTCGACGGGCATCCACGAAGCCGTCGAATTGCGCGACGGCGGATCGGAGTGGATGGGCAAGGGCGTTACCCAAGCCGTCGATAACGTCAACGACGTCCTCGCGGACGAATTGTTGGGCTTCGACGTATTCGACCAACGCGCCATCGACCAGGCCATGATTGACCTCGACGGCACCAGCAACAAAGGCAAAATTGGAGCGAACGCCATCCTCGGCGTTTCCTTGGCAGCGGCTCACGCCGCGGCAGAATCTGCAGGGCAACCCTTGTACCGGTACATCGGTGGCGTCAACGCGCACACGTTGCCAGTACCGATGATGAACATACTCAACGGTGGTTCACACGCGGACAACAAGATTGACATCCAAGAATTTATGATCATGCCGGTCGGAGCGGAAACGTTCTCTGACGGTTTGCGCATGGGCACCGAAGTCTTCCACACCTTGAAGAAGGTTCTGAAGGATCGCGGCCACGCCACCAACGTCGGCGATGAAGGTGGGTTTGCACCGAACCTCGGTTCCAACCAGGAAGCCATTGAGGTGGTCATTGAGGCCATTGAAAAAGCAGGCTTCCGTCCGGGTGACGATTTGTTGATTGCCTTGGACGCGGCTGCTTCTGAATTCTACAACGCAGAGTCCAACCAGTACATTTTTGAATCCACTGGCGATCGCATGACTGGAGGGGAGTTGGTCGACTTCTGGAAAGGATGGACAGACAAGTACCCGATCGTGAGCATCGAAGACGGATTGGCCGAGGACGACTGGGATGCTTGGAAATTGATGACCGAAGCCGTCGGCGACAAAGTGCAGTTGGTTGGTGACGATTTGTTCGTGACCAATACGCACCGTTTGGCACGTGGCATCGAGAACGACATTGCCAATTCCATCTTGGTGAAGGTGAATCAAATAGGTACCCTCACGGAGACCATCGAAGCGGTTAGCTTGGCTCACCGCAACGGTTACACGAGTGTCATGAGCCACCGAAGTGGTGAGACCGAGGATACGACCATCGCGGACTTGGCTGTGGCCTTAAACACCGGTCAGATCAAGACCGGTTCAGCGAGCCGTTCCGACCGTGTTGCCAAATACAACCAGTTGCTCCGCATTGAGGAGGAATTGGGGGCAGCTGCGGTGTACCGCGGCCACGCTTTCCGAGGCTGATTCTAGCCCTTACTTGTCGGACTTCATAAACGGCACCGGGTCAATTTGGCCCGGTGTCTGTTGTAAGAGCCCATAGATCCGGAACTCTGTCCGGTCGTTGTCTTCATGGTTATAAAACGCACAAGGCTCGCCCGGCAAACATCCATTGCGAAGTTCATCAATGCCTTTGCCGACGCTAATTAGTTGCTTCGACGAAACGCCTGCCTTGAGCAGGAAGGATTCAATTTCAATGGAGCGCAACTTGGACATGCGGTTGGTCGGTTGATCAAACAAGTCCCAAGCTGAGGCATCTTCGTGCGTTCGAATCTCGAGGAAGACCTCAGGGTTGAGCTTAAGGAAGTCCACCAGGTCGTAGAGATTCACTTCGCTGGCCCGGGTCAATTGGGCCTCGGATTCCCATTCCAATCCCGCGATTTCGAACGGCGTACCGCCCATCCAGCGGTCGGCGAATCGCTTGTCGTTTAACGTTTTGATTTTCGCCAGTTCCACCTCCCACACCTGTTCTGTGGAATCGGTAGTGATGAACTTGCGCGTCACCAAGTAGCCCGGAAGTGCACAGGTCACTTGGAAGCCCCGGTTGGGCGGAAGGTCGATGGAGAGCGTGCCGTCCAGGGAAGTGCGGGTGTCCCATGCGGACCCGTCCTTCAAGTCGATCCAGCGGATGGGGACGCGCGGCAACGCTTCGCCGGTGGCGTAATCGGTGACGACCACATTGAATGCAGCGACGTCTTCGTTGTGTTCGACGCGGAACACTTCGTCGAAGCCTTCGCGGTTGGAGCAGATGAAGCCGTGGGTTCCATCCGGTTCGATGGCAAATGCGTAGTCGTCGGACAGGCTGTTGATGGGAAAGGCCATTCGAACGGGCGTTTTCCACGCGTCGCCGTCCCGCCAGTGGCGTGCTTCGGGCTTAACCGTGGGGTCAATCTCCGTCCAGAAGATGTCCAAGCCGCCCAAGGTGGGGTGGCCATCGGAAGCAAAGTAGAGGCGTCCATTGCTGTCAAAGGCGGGAAAGACATCGTCGCCCGCCGAATTCACTTCCGGCCCGAGGTTGAGGGGTTCTTCCCAAAACGTTCCGTTGCGCTCAGACACCCAAATGTCCATGCCGCCTTGGGATTCCGGTGAGGGGAGGTCCGTGGCGAAGTACAAGCGGTTGCCGTCGGGCGACCACGTGGGGTGCGCGAAGACGTAACCCTTCTCAACGAACGGGAAGGGACGTGCTTCGCCCCATTCACCCGAAGCGGTGCGAGAGGCGATGAGGAGTTGGTATCCGCCATCTATGGGATCCCCAAACCAACCGATGCTGCGGTTATTTTTCTTCGAGTACGCAATGGAGCGTCCGTCGGGTGAAAGGCTGATGATGCCGTCGTGATCCGGCAGGTCCATGGCGGTGACCTCTTTGGCCCGCATGACATGGGGGCTGGAGTTGTCCAAGTCCATGAACCAGGTTTCATTGCGGTCCAATCGTGCCGTTTGGTCGGCCTGGCCCCATTGGTAGGGTTCGCTGCAGAAGTACAGGCGGTTTTCGCTGATGCGCGGGGCGGATGCGGTCTCCAATCCGGGGAAGCGCAGTGGGCTAATCTGCCAGTGCCGGTCGTCTTCGTTCACGTGCAGTTGCGAGGTGCACCGGTCCCAGACGCGCTGCACATACTCCGGGGTATCGTCTTCGACCATCAACCATTCGAGCACATCTGCGGCTTCGGCGTACTTGCCTTGTTGCATCATGCATTTGGCGTAGTTCAACTGGTCGTCAGCGGTGAGAGCGGTGCGGTAGCCCAACTCCTCGTAGGTGCGCTCTGCCGCGGCAAAATCCATGAGGTGCATCTGGGTTTGACCCAAGAGCCGATAACTCATGGTGTCGTTGGGCCACTTGGCCAATGCGCGGTGCAAATTGGCGGCGGCTTCCGTGTAACGTTGTTTTTCGGACATCCGCAGTCCTTTCCAAAAATGGCGAGAACCACAGGAGTTGAGCAACACCATGCCAACCAACAAGGCGGCGGTGATGGTCATTGAACGGGAAAGCGGCGATTGCGTCATGGTCGATTCATTGCGAAAGGAGGGCGCCTCACATCAAGGAACCCACTAAACAATGATAACGGCCGTGACGGGGTGTTTTCAGGAGCCCGTTAGGCTTCTTTCCACAATGCAATATGAGATAATGCGATGCCCGCGGCGACGGAGACATTGAGGCTTCCGGTTTTGCCTGTCATCGGCAATCGCAGCTGCAGCGAGCATTTCCGGGCGACCCCTTCGGAAATCCCGGTGCCCTCATCGCCCATCACGAGGCAGACGGGACCGTCGGTTTGATGGGCGTGAATGGATTTCTCGGCCTTTTCGTCAAGGGCGATGCACGTCATGCCCTGAGCTTGGATGCCTTCCAACGCGCGGGCCATGTCAGGCACACGGGCGACGGGTAGCCGCAGCAAAGCGCCGGAAGACGATTTGATTGCGTCCTCTTGAATGGGGGCTACCCCAAACGAGGGAATGACCAGTGCTGTGGCGCCAAAGCATTCAGCGCTGCGGGCGATGGCTCCGATGTTGCGGACATCGGTCACCCCGTCCAGTGCGACGAGCAAGGGCGTTTCACCGGCCTCGTAGGCCCGAGCAATCAACTCTTCCAACGGCTGGTAGCTGATGGGCGAGAGGAATGCGACAATGCCTTGGTGATTTTTGACGGTGATGCGGTTCAGCTTCTCTTTGGGGACTCGTTGAACTGGGATGTTCAGCCCGCGCAATTGAGCGACCAAGGCGGTGGTGCGCTCGCCTTTTTCGTCCCGTTGGATCAAGACCTTTTGAAATTCTTTGCCGGCGTCCAGGGCTTCCATGACGGGGTGCCAGCCCATGACGTAACTGCCCTTGGGTGGACGTTTGGGACCGGTGTAGGGTCCCTTCTTTCGGGGACCGGAATGGCCTTGTGTTCCGGAAGCCGATGCGGGCCGGTTGGAGCGGTTGGAAGACCGATTGGGAGAGGGCAGGTCAAAAGGCATGCCCAAAGGTACCGGATATCAATCCGCTTTGATGCGGCCGTTGCGCCAATTTGTGACCATGCGGTCCCAAGGTGACCGGAATTGGATGCTTCGGCTCAGAACGTAAAACTCGCTGTCCCAGGGGTGTTCGACGTGCAGAAATCGAAAGACGAGGGCATTGGCAGAACCCTCTTCGCCATAAACCCACCATTCGCTGTCCGACCCGCGGCGCACCTTGTTGGGAACTCCGAAAACGATGTGCACCATGCCCCGGTCGGTGCGCCATCCGGGATGCACGCCAGAGAAATATCGGTTGGCTTCTTCTACACGACCGTAATACGTCGCAATTAATGTGGCCGAGGCTTCTTTTTCGTTGCCGCAGCTGAGCCAGAAGGCATCGAGGGCTGCTTTGGGATCCGAGGCGTTGACCATGCGCTCGTACTCTTTGCGCGACGTGATGTAGCGGCTGGATTGGATCATGAGCTGCAGGTCCCGGACCAACGGGTGGTCCTCCGTCGTTCCTATGATGCGGTGCGCCACGCGCAGTGTGCCGCTCGAGGTGGGTTGTCCGACGACATTGATGCCGGGCTGCACGATGTAGCCGCTCCACCCGGTGTCGTCCGTGTTCCAATCGGAGCGAATGGCCGGTTGGAGCGTATCGCTCTTGTCTTTGACTTGGGAAAACGGCGGGGCGGGCATGGCCTCCGGAACTTCGATGCTCGCATGTTGCCACCGGCTTCCGGGTGTGCTCTCGAAATAAAGGGTATCACCTGCGGTTGCAAACCCGTCGTGCACCGGCCAGCCGTCGCTTTGGAAAGGCGTTCGAGGAACGCCCGGTTGGGGAAGGGGCACACGCCACGTGGCGGTGGCGTTTCGGTGCAAATCATCCAACTGCATCGGAATGAGGTTGCTCGCCTGGTTCCATTCGGAAGCGAACTCCGCCAGCGATACACGCCATTGCTTGCGGTCCCATGGAGCGGCAAAATCTACCAGGGTATCGCTCCACGTCACCTCGAACGTACCAGCTTTCAGCCGAAGCTTCGATGTGAAGGGGCTTTGCGGAGAATCTCGGAGGAACAAGGCTTCCTTTCGCGACCACTCAAGATAAACGTCCACGCTGTCAATGCCCGCAGGCAGAACCGCGCACCGCGGATGAAGGATGTGTGCCTCGAAGTCGTAGGGCCGTTGGTTGGATTTGCCGAGCGAAGTGCCCGACGCACCACAGCCCGCGAGCGACGCAACAACCAGGCCGGCAGCCCCTAAAAGAACGGGTGTACGCAAGGTCATCAAGGGCGTTCCGGTTCGGTGGATTGTTCGGAAATTCCAGGGGCTGCGGCGGGAAGGTCCGCTGTGAATTCTTCCGGAATGCGCGCTTTGACATTGACGCCCAATTCGCGCATTTGCTCTGCCTGGAACAGCGCGCCTTGTCGTCCTTTGAGCTTCACGAGCGCTTCGTCGTACGAAGACTGTGCTCGGGTGAGTTGCGTGCGGATTTTGGTGAATTCGTCCAGAAACGCATAGATCTGGTGGTAGAGCTTGCTGCCGCGCTCCGCAATTTTCTGAATATTGGCTTTTTGCTCCTCTTGCTGCCAAACGTAGCTGATGGTTCGCAAGGTCGCAATTAGGGTGCTGGTGGAAACAAGCAAAACGTTCTGGCCGAGAGCCTCTTCTTGCAACCGCAGGAGGTGCTGATCCAACGCCACCCAGGAGGCCTCGACGGGCATGAACATAAGCGTATAGTCCGTGCTCTTGCCGTACAATTCGGCGTAGTTCTTTTTGCCCAACCCTTTGATGTGCGCCGATACACTCGCCGCGTGCGCCGATCGCTCCTGTTCGATGGTGGCGGGGTCGTCGGCCTGTGTCATCCGCTCGTACGCCGTCAAACTCACCTTGCTATCGATGATGAGCACTTTGTCATCGGGGAGGTAGATGAGGAAATCTGGTCGATACAGCTTGCCCGCCTCGTCCCGTTGTGACGATTGCTTTGAGTAGTGAATGCCTTCTACTAGGCCCACTTGCTCGAGGATGCGCTCCAGTTGGTATTCGCCCCAATCGCCTTGCACCTTCGATTCTCCCTTCAAGGCGTTGGTGAGGTGCTTCGCCTCTGTTTGTAAGCTTTGGTTCAGGGAGAACAGCTTCTCGAGTTCTTTGTCCAGTTGCCCGAGCTGCTCGCGTTCGTCGCCGTAAAACTTGTTCATCTGGTTCTGCAACTCAATGAACTTCTCCTGGATGGGCTTGACCACGGCGGACAACGTTTCTTTACCGCCTTCACTCAGGTGCTTTTGGTGGCGTTCCGCGTTCTTTTCGATGATGTCGCGCGCCAGCAGATCGAATTCGCGCTTGAGCTCTGTCCGACGGTTTTCGGTTTCTTGCGCGTGGTCTTCGTAGCGCTGCTCTGCTTTGCTGCGGGCTTCGATGGCCGCTTGCAGTTCCTGGCGAGTACCGGATAATTCTTCGCGAGTCCGTTCAAGCTCTGCCTGCAGTTGGTCGCGGTCAAATCGCACCCGTTCGGCTTCTGGATCGGTTGCTGTTGGGCCGTCTCCTCGACGCGCCAGTTGCCTCGCCAGTAAAAGGATTCCGGCGGTCAGCAAGGCGAGTATTAAGATGAGGATGGTGATAAGTTGCGACGACTCCATGAGCGGAATATACATCTAAACGCAACCTTCGTAGGCGTTGACCCGTAGTGGATATTGAACTTTTAACAACCGAAAGATGAAACGGTTTTTTCAATGGACCATTGGCCTGGTGTTGGCCGCCTCACTCTTCGCTTCTTGTGCGACGAGTTACTCCGCTTGTGCAGCGTATGCTGAAGTGGAGGTGTGCGAGTAATCACCGCCAATTGAAGACGACTTCCTTTTGCGTGTCCGGGTGCAATGAGCGAGCCACAGGACACGCTTTCGTCGTGCGCTCCAAAATGAGCTTTTGCTGATCAGTCACCCCTAGGATGTGCAGGTCCAGCTCCACTTGAATCCGGGCGATGCGCCGTGGATTTGACGCCATCGTTTTCCAAACTTTTGCTTCCATCTCAATGGCTTCGTGGCCCATGTCTCCGGCTTTGATGGCCATGATGGTCATGACACAACTAGCAAGTGCCGCGCTCACGAGGTCGGTCGGCGAGAAGGCTTCCCCTTTGCCGTGGTTGTCCACCGGAGCGTCCGTAATGACTTCACTTTTGGATTGCAGGTGTTTCATTGCGGTGCGCAATTGGCCTTGATATGCCAGGGTGTAGTTGGGGGTCGTGGTCGTCATGTTCGGGACTTTCTTAATGCTTGCAAAGGTGCAACGAACTACCGCATTCCGCGCTAAATTTGAAGCATGTTCGCGTCGCCCTCACGGATTTTTTTGGCCTTGACTGCCTTCGCTGTTGCGTGCGTTGGTCTGGTTCAGCAGGCCGCGGCCCAAAACACCAACACCCCGCTGACTGGAGACCAGGCCGTCTACCGTGACGGAAAGGTGAACGTTCCTTTGACGGATGAATACCAAGTCGGGGTCTTGTTTCACACCCAAGGCATTGGCATCACCGCACGACGCGGATACTACCTCAACGCGTTTGCTGTTCGCAACATGGGTGTTGACCTGGCTTATTTTAAGCATCCGAAGGAAATCCAGACGACCAACCCTATTTATGAAAACGGTCGCCCGTACGTCTACGGAAAGCAAAACACCCTTCAAATCCTGCGCTTGTGGTACGGAAAGCAGAACCTCCGTGCCGAAAAACTGCGCCGCGATGCCGTTCGGTTTAGTACGTTCTGGAAGGTCGGAGCTGCACTGGGGGTGCTGAAGCCGATTTACTTGGAAATTGGCTACCCTGACATTCCTTACGACTACACAGCAACCGAGCGCTACGACCCCGACGCCCATTTCTCGGACAACATCTACGGCCGGGCGGACTGGAGCAACGGACTGGATGAGTTGACCGTGGTGCCCGGATTGCACGCCACGTACGGGTTGGATTTTGAATACGGAGACGAGCGGTTCATGCCCAAGGCGCTGACGACGGGTGTGTCGGTTGATGCCTTCCTCGTGGCACCTGAGGTCTTCGCTGAGAAGTTTGAACAGAACAACCGCTTGTTTGTCACCTTATTTGCGACCTTTGAGGTCGGAAGAAACTGGACCCGGTAAGCCATGACAACGCCTTCGACTCCCACGCCTGAAAACGCTCCGCAACGCGTGCCCAAGCCCAAGTGGCTACGGGTGAAGCTGCCCACGGGTCAAGCGTACAAGGAAGTTCGGGACATCGTCTCAGAACACAAGCTCCACACCATCTGCGAAAGCGGACATTGCCCCAACATGGGCGAATGCTGGGGGGCGGGGACTGCGACCTTCATGATCCTCGGCAACATTTGCACGCGTTCGTGCGGCTTTTGCAACGTGGCGACAGGAAAGCCTCTCGAGGCCGATCCGTTTGAGCCGGGCCGCGTGGCCAATTCAGTTAAGCTGATGAACGTCAAGCACGCCGTCATCACCTCCGTCGACCGAGACGATTTGCCCGACGGCGGCAGTGAGATTTGGGCACAGACCGTGCGGGCCATTCGCCACCAGAGTCCGGGCACTACGCTCGAGACCTTGATTCCTGATTTTGCGGGCAAATGGGAAAACCTCGCCCGCATCATCCAAGTGGCTCCGGAAATTGTCTCGCACAACCTCGAGACGGTGCGCCGATTGACCAAGGAAGTGCGGATTCAAGCCAAATACGATCGCAGCCTCGAAGTGCTGCGCCGCCTGCGTCAAGCTGGCATCAAGACCAAATCTGGCGTAATGCTCGGCTTGGGAGAATCGTTTGAAGAAGTGGTCGAAACCATGGACGACCTCCGCAGCGTCGACTGCCAAATACTTACGTTGGGACAGTACCTTCAGCCGACGCCAAAGCACTTGCCCGTGGCCGAATTCATCCACCCAGACACCTTCGCAGAATTGAAGAAAATCGGGTTGGAAAAAGGCTTCCGATACGTGGAAAGCGGGCCGCTGGTGCGCTCGAGTTACCACGCGGAAAAGCACCTCGTATAACGCCCGCGTACGGCAGCAAACTGCCGTTCTATCTCGCTTTATTGCGGCTTATTCCCCTCAGCCTGAATTTGGTGCGGAAGTCGTGAACAGAATCAGTTGACGGGCGCTTCGTTTGTTGTAACTTTCGAACTCCTGATTGACAAAACTCAGACCATGCATTTGAAATCTGTATTCACTGCTTCTGCTGCTGCCGTTCTCGCTTTCGCGGGTTGGCAAGTGAGCAACTCCACTGACCCTGTTGCTGCTGTTTCGGATCAAGCGACGTACGCCCCGCGTGCCGCTGCCCAGCCTGCTCAATCGCCTGAAGGCGCTTGGGAAATTCAAAAGCTGCTTCGCGGCGACATTGAGACGGGCGAAATGAACGAGGATGGTTTGCGCGAACTCCGCCACGAGGTGGAGCGCTTCGCCGCTAACCAATCCAGCAACAACCGAGCGACGGATCACTACTGGAACGAAATGGGACCCGATAATATCGGTGGCCGTGTTCGTGCCATCGCTGCTGTTATCCCCGAAGATGGAAGCGAGGAGCAGGTGCTCTACGCCGGATCCGTTTCTGGTGGATTGTGGAAGAGTGACAACGGAGGCAATGATTGGAATCAAGTGTTTGGCATCGACCAGATGATGATTGGCTCCATCGGCATCACCAAAAACGGTCATGTGTACGTGGGCTCAGGTTCGTTGTTCGAGGGTGGTTACGGTGAAGGCGGAAGTTCGTTCCGTGGACGCGGCATTTACTGGTCAGCAGACGGCGAGAACTTCGAAATGGTCGAAGGCACCGATCCCGGTGAGTTCGGTTCAGGCAACTTCGCAGCGGTGGACGCCATGGTGGCAGACCCCAATGACGAGGACCGCGTCTGGTTCGGTTGCAACGCTGGATTTGGCTTCATTGAGAACGGTGTAATGACCATGAGCCCCAGCAACGACATCAACGGCGCTGTCGCTGATATCGCTGTGGCACAAGATGGCTCCTACATGTTGATTGGTATGGGCAACTGCCGAGTGTTCCGCAGTGAGGGCAACGACTTCACTTCTTTCAACAGCCTTTCAGGTTCGAATAACGACGACACGGTGTTGCCTCAGTCAGGCAATGGCCGCGTTCGGGTTGACATCAGCATCGATGACCCCAACCACGCGTTCGCTGTGTTCGCAACGAGCGGCGGTTCGTTCGGAGGTCTGTACCACTCAGACAACGCTGGTCAAGAGGAGACGTGGTCAAATGTTTGGCCGAACGATATCCTGGAGGCCACGCCGCTTCCGCGTAACCAAGGCATCTACGATTTGGCATTGGGCATTGCGCAAGGTCAGCCAGACTTGGCTTACGTAGGTGGTATCGAGTTGTGGCGTTCGGGTCCCAACCAGCAAGCGGAGTTGGCGGCGTATGCCTTTGATTTCGCTGGAACGGACATCGACGTTCACGCAGACGTGCACGAAGTGATGTTTGTCCCCTCGGGCAACATGTACGTTGCCACCGACGGCGGCATTTACAAGAGCACAAATGGAGGTGAGACCTACATCGACATCAACCGAGACCTCGCGGTCACGCAGTTCTACGGCATGGACCACAGTGCGCGCAGCGCGGCCATGGGTGGAACGCAAGACAACGGTTCCCTATTCATCCCTGCCAGTGGTTACTTCTTGAGCGACCAAGAAGCGGTGGAAGTACAAGGCGGCGACGGTTTTGATTGCGCCATTTCGCAAATCACCGAGGCAGAAGGCTACGAGTACGCGTTCTACGCCACCTCACAGAATGGCGGTTTGTCCCGCGGCACGGTGGCGCCGGGATCGGTCGCGAACTATGGCGACTTCTGGGACGCCAACATCATCGATTTGGCCAACACTGAAGGCGAGATTGGTCAGTTCTACTCCGTGGTTCGTTTGTACGAAAACACCGAAGATCCCGACACCGATCGTGAAATCATCTTGGTGAACCCATACGGTGAGACGGTCACGGACAGCACGTTCGTTTTGTCGACGTCCAATCAGAACTTGGACTTCGAATACACCTTGCCGGAAGGCGTGGAACTCCCTTACTACGACATGTTGGAGCGTCCCGAGCGCGTGTTGGATGCTCCGCTGACGGAAGACCCAGATTACTTCTGGTTGGATCCACAGGAGGCTGTCGAGCAATTGGAGTGCTACAGCGATAGCACCCTGACAGGCACCGAGTTGGTCATCACGGACATCACACCATTGGTCGACTCCGTTTACATCGAGGAGTGGGACGAGTGGGTGTACAACACCGTTGGCTACGACACCACCTTCGCAGAGGTTGAGGTGTACGATGTCATGGAAGTGTGCGACACGGTTTACTTCCACGCGGCAGATACGTTGTACGATGTACCCGGTCGCTTGAAGGTTCGTGATCCATACACCACCATGACCATTGCCGGTTTCAACGGTGGCAACGGCATCTGGATGACACGTGACGGATTGAACTTCAACACGACGCCGAACTGGGTTCGATTGGGCAATGCGCCTGCTGGAACCGGTACCAAGGCGGTCGAGTTCACCGTAAACGTAGAGCCTGAAGCCGGCAACCACATGTTCGTGAGCGGCTGGGACGGCAAGTTGTACCGCTTCTCTGGAATGGAGGACATCTACACGCAGGACGACGTTCCATCCAACATGGGCAAGCTCATCCAGACGGTGGGTGCGGCCATCACCGGCATCTCGGTCGATCCGAACAACCCCAACCACGTGGTTATCACGGTGGGTGGATACGGCACCGTTTCCTCTGGTAAGGTTCAAGAGACCTTCAACGCCCTGGATGAGGATGTCAACTGGACGAACATCTGGAACGTGAGCGGTTTGGGCAAGTTGCCTTGCTACGACGTGATCATTGACGCCATGGATCCTTCCGGTGAGACCATCTTAATCGGTACGGAATACGGCATCTTCGCCACAGACAATGGCGGTGACGATTGGGTCATGGCCAACCAGAACATGGCTTCTGCACCTGACCAACCCACTGCTCCTGTCTTCGACTTGAAGCAACAGTGGCGTGGTGCTGCACCTTGGATCAATCCTTCGAACCAAGGCGCCATCTATGCAGCGACGCATGGACGTGGTATCTTCCGCTCGGACTTGTTCTTGGACGTTGAGGACCTCGACGAGGACGTAGCAGCGCAAGCGCAGGGCTTGTTGGTGTACCCGAACC
>CALKYI010000406.1 GCA_938003665.1 uncultured Flavobacteriales bacterium | reverse complement strand
CAATGGGCCTTGCAAATGGGGGCCAACCTCGTGACCCACGCTTTCCGTGGCGCTGTCGGCATAAACTGAGGGGTTTTAGCTGGCGACAAGGGCCGTGCGCCACAGGCCGTCTCGCTGCTCCTTGCTGAGTTTCAACCCTTGCCATTCCATGGCAGCCACGAGTGCGTCCCAGCTGTCGGCCGTGCCGTCCGCAAAATCACGCCGCAGGTCGTCCAAGGCATCCGGCGCTCCGGCGACCTCGTTCAGCACCGACCAGTAATCCGCTTCGGTCAAACCAATGCGCGGCTTGCCGAACTGCTCCCAAAGCAGCCGCATCGCTGTTTGCAGCGAGGCCTCACCGCCAGTCAACTGCATGATGCGCACATCGCACAAAAAGGCCAGCACGGCGCCTTCGACGTAAATGGAGCCTTTTCGTCCTGGCACCCCGGCCACATAACCGTCCAACCACGTGTCGTAGCTGGAATCGGCTACGCTCATGTTCAACCGCCCGGGGTTGTTCACGTGGCGGTCGAGGAGGCGCTCGGTCAACCGGCACCAGCCGTCGAGGTCGACCACCCCGCTTTCGAACAAGAAGAGGTCCCCCATGTAGGTGGTCACACCCTCCGCAACGTACCCCATGCGGCTGGGACAGGCCTTCGAAAAGTCATAGGGTGTCCATTCCGCTGGGCGGATGCGCTTGACGTTCCAGGCGTGGTACAACTCGTGGGAAGCGATGCCGATCAGCTCCATATGGCCTTCTTCGGTGCGGCATTTTGCCGACGGCCCTTGGGCGATGACGGTCGTGTCTTCGTGTTCTACGCCGTGGCGCACCTCGCGTTCAGGTAGTACGTACAAGAAGTGGTAATGCGGTGCCGGAAAGCTTCCGAAATGGGCAATCTGCGCATCCGTAAAGTCTTGGTGCTCCTGCACGAACCGTTGCTCGTCCGGGGTGGTTTCCCCGTACACCCAAATGTGAAAGGGGATGCCATTGGACGTGTACGTGCGGTGCCACAGGTTGGGCCCTGCGAGGATGGGGCTGTCCATGGCGTGTTGCACATCGCGTGCAACGAGGGCGCCCTCTTCCGATGGCAGGCCCGTCGCGACCGCCCACTCACTGGGTACGTCCGCGAGGACAATTCGGTACCCCCACTCTTGATGATCCGGGTGATACAAAAAACAATTCACCGGGTTGATGTACAGCACGTCGTCGGCAACTCCGGTGGAACCGGCGTTGAATGTGTCGGCGTGGAATACCCAGCGCACGGCCTCGGTTTCAGCGGGGACGTGCCAGGTGTGCAGGGAGGTTTTGCTCAGGGCATTCCAGGTGCCATCGGCCGTTTGCCCCTCCATCGCGTAGACGTACTGCGCGAATTGGCCCAGCTCATACCGCCCGGGACGCCACGTCGGCAATTGAACGTCGAACGCCTCCCGCGTGGGGAAAACCGCGGTCAATTCAATGCGCGGTGCACCGTCCAGTAACCGCCGGATGGTCAGGGCAATGGTCTGTGATTCGGGGTGGGCCATCAATCGAACAGGTCTTCGATGGGGCGCCCGGTCGTAGCGTTGGGCATGGGGCTGTGGATGAGCGCAGCCACGGTGGGAGCGATGTCCCGGATGTAGGTGCGTTCGTAAGTGATGCCTGCCGGAACGTGCCATCCATAAAACAACAACGGTACGTGGGTGTCGTACGCAAACGGCGAACCGTGGGTCGTTCCGCTACGGCTGTATTGGATCCAACCGGGTTTGGGAACGATGATGACATCGCCCGATGCCGAGGCCGACCAGCCGTTGCGCAACCGCTCGAGCACCTCATCGTTGGCGGTGTTGCCGCGCACGAGGTCGGTGCCGGTCACCGCCGTGAACACGCCTTCGTAGTCCAAGGCCAACGCCTTAACGCGCTGTTGCATGGCTTCCAAATCCAACCCCCGCTCACGGATGAGGGGGCGGTTGAGGAAGAATTGGTCGTTCGAATAATTGAGCACCCATTCGCCCTCGCCGAAAGCTGCAGCCAGGTCCGCCTTGGCATCGTCGATGAGGTTGCCGGGTTGCCAGTAGTCCACTGGAATTCCGGCGTCTTGTGCCAGCGACGGAACGGTTGCAGCGCCGTGGTCTGCGGTCAGCCAGCACATCCATTGTCCGGCACCGACCGTTTGATCCAGCGATCGGAAGAACCGAGCAAGTTGCTGGTCCAGCCGAACGTAAGTGTCCATGGTTTCCCAAGCGTGCACGCCGAATTGGTGCCCAACGTAGTCGGTGGAAGAAAAACTGACGGCCAACAAGTCGGTGTACGCGTCGCGTCCGAGTTCTTCACCGGCGATGGCCGCAATGGCGAAGTCGACAACGAGGGTGTTGCCAACCGGTGTGCCTTTGAGGATGTCAAAGCCGCCGTTGGCCTCGCTGAGCGACTTGAGATCGTACGGATAGGTCGGGTTGTTGTCGCCTTTGAAGGGCCGCTCATAAGGCGTGTTGTCCTCCGTCTGAATGGACAAGGCCTCCTCTGAAAGGTTCATGGCCCACGGTTGCTTCATGTAGCGGCTGGCCCATTTGCCTTTGTTCCACTTTTCCACCCAACGCGGTACTTCGTCCATGTAGCGCTTGCTGGTGATGAACTTGCCTTCGTCCTTGCCGTAGAACCAGTAAGCCGCGTCTGCGAGGTGGCCCGCCGGCAGGATGGCACCACGGTCCTTGATGCTGATGCCAATGACTTTCGATTGCATGCCGGTGGCGAGTTTGAGCTCGTCGCCCAGCGTAGTCGCTTCCATGCGGTGAGGCGACATGTGACCGGCGGTGTTGCCTGGATCCGAAATGCCAACCGTTTGTACGGAAGCGTCCGAGGCACAATACACGGAGCTTCCCGACGCGCGGTCGTACCAATCGTTGCCGATGATGCCGTGAGAGCGGGGAGTGGTACCCGTGAAGATGGACGCGTGGCCGGGTCCCGTGTAGGTGGGGGCATAGCCAAAGTGGTGGTCCCCGCACACAAATCCTTTTTCAATCAAGCGCTTGAAACCGTCATCGCCGAAGGCATCCCAAAACCGATAGAGGTAGTCCATGCGCATCTGATCCACCGTGATGCCGATGACCAATTTGGGCCGCTCGCCGAGGTTGGTTGTCGGGGCGGGTGGTTTGGGCGTGGGGCGTGGCGCGCGTTGCACGGGCTGAGCTGGTTTTTTGGGCGGAGTTTTTTCGCCCCGCTCGGCCATCTGCTTCTTCATCTCATCCTTCTCGCGGATGCGGTTTTGCATCTGGGTTTGCTCGTCCACTTTTCCTCCTTTCGGCGGTTCTTGCGCAGGTGGCAATCCAATTTGACCGACAGCCGTTGAAGGCCCAAACATCAAGCCCATGCACATGGTGAGAAAAGCCAGGCGAATCAATGCGGATGGTTTCATCTGAAAAGTGATTTTGAGGTGCAGCAGTTAAAGGTACGCCGGAGCGCGTCGGTGGCTATCAATTGGCGGGTGAATTCGTCCAGACAAGGGCTCCGACGGCCAAGCACAAAAGCACGTTGGCGAGCACATTGGCCACCGACCAGGCCATTCCGTGCGAGGCGTGCAACGTGAGCGTGTCAGCAGCGAAGGTGGAAAAAGTGGAGAAGGCCCCGCAAAACCCCACGGTCAAGAGAAGGAAAAGCGGCTGGGACTTCGCCGGCCAGCCGGCCGCACCCGCTGATGCTTGGACCATTAAGGTCAACAGCAAGGCCGTAGCCAACACATTGGAGGCCAATGTGCCCCAAGGGGAGAGCCATCCGAGCTTGTTGATTCCCAACCCGAGGCTGTACCGAGCGAGGCTTCCGAGCCCGCCACCGATGAAAACGGCGAGGAAATTCATTCGAGGTTGATGGGGGTTCCGACGAGTTTGTTCTGGACGCGCCACATGACGTACCCGATGAAGGCGCCGAGCAGCATGCCTCCGGCGATGTCCAGTGGGAAATGTACCCCGAGGTACATGCGGCTGTAGCCAATGAGGACCGCCCAGCTGAGCAGCACCCACAGCCACGTACCGCCGCCAAGCAGGAGCCCGAAATAAAGGGCGATGCCGGTATAGTTGGCCGCGTGCGAGCTCACGAATCCGAAGCGCCCACCGCGGTATGGTTGGGCTTCGCCTGGTGGCGTCACGAGGTGCACGTCATCGCGCAGTTCAATGGAATGCGACGGTCGGAACCGCTGGACGCCCGGCTTGATGATTCGTGCGGAGATGACGTCCGTCCCGGTGATGCACAATGCGAGGAAAAACACCCGCACGAGGGTGCGGTCCCACATCCGGTCCGATTTTTTCCAGAGCTCCCATAGCAAGAGCAAGTAGAGCGGGGTCCACCACCACAGGCTCGACACGGCCCACATGATCTGGTCGCCACCCGGCCACGGGGTGTTGAACAGCTTGAAGAGCGCGAAGTCGAGGTTAATGAGCGTCTCTGCCATCCGAGGTGGGCGCCGTTATGCGTAGAGCTGGTCGATTTCGCCCTGGTAATGTTCCTTGATGGGCTTACGCTTCAGCTTGAGCGTCGGCGTCAGCTCGCCGTTTTCAATGGCGAACATCGTCGGCAAAATGCGGATGGCCTTGACCTTTTCCCATTTCGCAAACGGTTCCATCAATCGATCGACGTCCTCTTGGATGCGCGCGGCGATGCGCGCATCGTCTCGGATGCCCTCCATTCCCGGGAACGGGTGGTTCTTGCGCTTGCACCATTCCTTCACCGCCTCGGCGCTTGGCACGACGAGAGCGCCGGGGAATTTCTGGCCTTCACCTACCACCATGACTTGCTCAATGAACAAGGAAGCTTTGAGGGCGTTTTCGAGCAACTGCGGCGCGACGTACTTGCCGCCCGATGTCTTGAACATCTCCTTCTTGCGGTCGGTGATCTTGAGGAACCCGTCGTCCATGCGCCCGATGTCGCCCGTGTGGAACCAATCGTCGGTCATCACCTCAGCGGTTTTTTCTTCGTCCTTGTAGTAGCCCATCATGACGTTGAATCCGCGTACGAGGATTTCGTCGTCGGCACCGAATTTGACTTCAACACCGTCGATGAGCTTGCCGACGTAGCCGACGCGTAACAAACCGGGTTCGACCGTGGAGTTTACGGTCACTACAGGGCTCGTTTCGGTCAAGCCATAGCCCTCGTAGATCGGAATGTCTGCAGCGCAGAAGAAACGCGCGAGGCGAGGGGCCAGCGCAGCTGATCCGCAAGCGACCGCTCGGATGTTGTCCAAGCCGAGGGCGGTTTTGACCTTGCTGAAGACCAGCTTCCGGGCGATGCCCAATTTCCATTCGTAGAAGCCACCGTTTTGGCCGTCGGGCTCCCATTGCAGGGCGAGGTCAACGGCCCAATTGAAGATGGCGGCTTTTGCGCCGCCGGCTGCTCGACCTTTTTGGACAATGCCGTCGTAGAATTTCTCCAGCAAACGCGGAACCGCGGTGAACACCGTAGGCTGGCTGTAGGCCAAGTCCTCCTTGATGGTCTCGAGGCTTTCTGCGAAGTAGATGTTGGCTCCGATGTACATGTACAAGTAGTGGAGCATGCGCTCGAAAATGTGGCACACCGGCAAAAAGCTCAATACGCGGTAGTCCGCATCGCGGAGCACCGGTGGGATCCGGGGAATGCTGTGCATCACGGTCTGCGTGATGTTGTTGTGGCTGAGCATGACTCCCTTGGGTGTTCCGGTGGTGCCGGACGTGTAAATAATGGTCGCCAGGTCCTCCGGTTTCACAGCTGCCATGCGGGCGTCTAATTCGGCCTGTTGCTCTTCGCTTCCTGCTTCCGCGATGGCCGACCAGTGGTTGCCATTGCCGTGTTCGAACATGAATACGTGCTCGAGCGTTGGGATTTTGTCCTTGATGGACATCACTTTGTCATAAAGTTCTTGGTTGCTAACGGCGCAGTACCGGCTCTCGCTGTGGTTGAGGATGTATTCGTAATCCGCCTCCGTCATCGTGGGGTACAGCGGGCAGTTGATGGCGCCTACCGACATGATGGCGTGGTCCATGATGTTCCACTCGCAGCGGTTGTTGTGCGACACCAAGGCCACTTTGTCGCCGGCGTTGAGGCCCATGGCAATCAAGCCGCGCGCAGTGCGGTCGACGGCTTCGACGAATTGTTCAGTTGAATACGAGATGCGGTTGCCGTTGTTTGGCATGGTCATCATCAGGTCCAAGGGGCGGTTGGCCAATTGGTACCGGGGAAAGTCAAATAAGCGAGTTGGTTGGCTCATGGTCGTGAATTTGCGTGCTGTTGACCGGAAAGGTGTCCGGCGGACAGGTTTGGCAATTTAGCACACAGGCCAAAGAATGCAAGGAAATTTACAAGGCGTTTCCGCAGTGCTTGCAGTAGTCGGCATCCGAATCATGACCGTCTCGGCCGCACCCCGGGCAGGCCTGCGTGGATACACTGCCAGGCGATGCGCCTTTTCGAATCATTTCGACCCCGATCATGCCCGTAGGCACAGCGATGATGGCGTAACCGATGATCATCATGCACGAGGCGATGACCTGGCCGGCTATGGTTTGAGGGGCGATGTCGCCGTAGCCAACGGTTGTCACCGTAACAATGGCCCAGTAAATGCTTTTTGGAATGCTCGAAAAACCGGATTGCCCGTCTTCCACGAGGTACATCAGTGTACCTAGGATGGTCACCAAGGCCAACACCACGCTCAAAAAGACGATGATACGCCTGCGGCTCGCCCGCAGGGCGGTCTGAAGGCCTCGGGCTTCCTCAATGAACCCGACCAACTTCAGCACACGAAATGCCCGCAACAGCCGCAGGATGCGGATGACGCGCAGGCTGCCCGACCCAGGAATGAGCAGCCCTACAAACGTGGGCAGAATGGCGAGCAGGTCGACCACGCCAAAAAAGCTGGTGGCGTAGCGCAGCGGTCGCTTGACCACGAGCAGTCGGGTGATGTATTCAACGGTAAACAGCCCCGTGAATACCCATTCGAGTGCCACAAACGTACCGCGGTAGCGGTCGTGCCAGTCCGGCACGGTCTCGGCCATCACGGTGAGCACGC
>CALKYI010000405.1 GCA_938003665.1 uncultured Flavobacteriales bacterium | reverse complement strand
TGAAGTTTTCAGGAACATCGTGAGATCGGATTCGAACGCTTCAAGTTCGGGCCCAGAAGTGATCCAGCCGGATTTCAAAACCCGCGTCACTGCTGCAATGGTGTCGTCGTCGATGGGAGGCGGTGCGAAGCCGATGGGTTTCAGGGAGGACATGCCGCAAAATACATCGGGAAGTGCTTCGCGCTGAATGAAGGATCGACTGAAACATGGGGTTGGTTGATTTGTTAATCTATCAGATTTCACCGCAACTTCTTTCGGGTTGATCCTACCTTTGCAAACATTACCTGCCCTGTATTACATGACAGATGCCACGACTTCTCTTGGTGTTCGCCCGATTTATCCCAAGAAATTGCGCGTCACGCCCAAACGATGACCCTCCAACGAGGCCAGACGATATATACCCCCGGAGATAAAGCATCGGGAGCCATTGTTGTCGAGAAAGGGCTTGTGCGGTTGTACCGTGTGGTGAAGTCAGGTGATAAGCACCTGCTTTACCTCTTGAATGGACAGTGCATGTGCGCATTAAGCACCTTGGCCAATCTGATCGATCGTGAAATTGATTTGTATGCAGTTGCGGAAGAAGACTGTGTCGTGCACGTCATTCCTCGTGAGACTTCAGAACTGTTGTTCATGACCAACAAAGAATGGCGCGATTTTACGCTGAATAGCATTATGGATGGATGGCAGGCCTCGATGAATACCCTAGACCAGGTAGTGTTTGAGCCGCTTCAACGCAGGCTTGAAATTTACCTCAGCGAGCATGCAGCCTTGTCACAGCGCAAAATTGTGCGCAAATCCCATGCGGAGATTGCCGGGGATTTGAACGTGAGCCGCGAAGCGGTGAGCCGGGTGCTGAAAGCAATGGAGCGACGCGACGAATTGCACCTGGGCCACGGTTCAATCAAGGTAATAAAGCTGCGGGCTTAGCGCTATCAATCCTCTAGGGCAGCGTCACGCAGTACCACAGATTGGCTGCGGAACAAGCGCATTTCCTCGCGATCTAGCGTGGTTTTTTGCTGAAGATAGATTCGAGCACGACCAACGATTAGTTCGGTTTCGACAAAAAGAGGAAGGCGCCTTTCATCGGCCGTCACCAGCACCCGCATCTGGTCACCCGCTTTGAAAACCGTCCCCTCAATCAGGGTGGGGTCGAATTCCCAGCAAGCGATTTCTTCGTTTTCATACGGTTCGGAATACTGGGTGGTGCCGACGAAGTCAATGCGCGTTTGGTGCACTTCACCATCCAAAATGAGGTTCAGGCCAATGGAGTCCCCTGGGCTGAATGTTTCCCACGGCAGGTGCCGGCAATGGTGCACGGCGGTCATGACATCATGGAGCGGGGCTTCCATCTCCCACAGGAGCGAACCGCTATCGAGCTCGTCGTCCATGCTCAGCCATTCTTTCTCCTGTCGATCGTCCAAAAAGTACCAACGGTTGTATCGGTGGCTACCTTCTCGTCCTTTGCGTTGGAAATTCATGGAATTCAGCGATGTATCGGCGATGCTGCTGTAGATGCTGTTGACTTCGTAGAACCAATTCCAGTGTTTGCGTGAAGCGCCCCAGCCCTCAAAACTCCAGAGCCTTTCATCCCCATATGCAAGAGAGGCTGTCGTGAAACTGACATCACCTACTTCGAGGTAGAAGGGCCCCCATTCATAGGTGACTATATAGTCCAAGCGTTCCCCATCTTGTGGAGCAGATGGTTGGTGTTGGGCGAATGACTGCAGTGCGAATACCAGACCGTTGAGCAACAAAAAAACCCTGCTCCGAGGCAGGGTTTTTGAAGATGCGGGAAATCGAGCGGCCATTAAGCACCGGGCTCTACCTCTACAAACGCCTTGATGGTCAAGAACGTCTGAGCGGGGTCCGTATTGGCGTTGATGGTGACCTTTTTGGTCTGCTGGTTCTTTTTGCCTTTGGAGTTGAACTTGACCTCAATCTGGCCCTTTTCACCGGGTTGGATAGGCTCTTTTGGGCACTTCGGTACGGTGCATCCGCACGAGCCCTTGCAGTTGTCGATGATGAGCGGTTCGTCGCCTGAATTGGTGAATTCAAACATGTGGGTCACGGCGTCGCCTTGTGCCAAGGTACCGAAGTCGTATTCGTACTCGCTGAATGATACGGTAGTGGTAGGACCCATCGGCGTCGCAGCGGCGGCTTTGGCCGGGTCAAAGTTCCCATCCGCACCAGGGCTGGTGTTCACGGGGAGTTCGCGCGAGTCTTCCTCAGCAGCGGGACGCGAGATCGCGGTATCGCTGCTTCCTTCTCCTGCACAACCAATGGCCAAAACAGCCAGCGCAGGTACAAACAAAAATTTCCAGTTCAATTTCATGATTGATGATTTCATGTCAAAATTACAATTCAAAAGGTATCGTGTGCAAGGTTGGCTTTTTCGAAGGTGCCGTCTTGCAAGATTTCAATAGCACGTTCCAAGGATTCATTCAATCCTGAAATCACGCGGTAAAATGTGCTTTGTTCGAGCAAGTTCCGGCCCATCATGGCCTTCAAACGCAGGGCAATGGCATCGCCGGATTTGGACCAATCCTCCTCGTCGAATTCAACGCCTTCATCGGTGGCGAATGCTTGGAAGTCCTCCAGCATTTGCCCAGTGACTTCGAATTTTTCGAGGAAAACATCTTCCGTAGGGTAGGCCGCTTCCAATTCAGCTCGCCGGCTGTCTACGTACGTCAAGGCGTAGCGGTTGTCCAAGCCTTTGCGCAAAATGGAGCTGAAATAGGCCGAGTTATCCGTGGTGTCGAGGGGAACAAAAACATCCGGTACGATGCCGCCCCCGCCGTACACCGTTCTGCCGCGCAGCCGTGTTTCGTACTTCAAGCTGTCAGGCAAATTGAGGCTGTCAAGGCTCATCAATTCCCCCGTGTCGTACCGATCAAACTTCTCCATGCGGTAGGCATCCACCCCCTCATCGTAGGGTTTTTGGATGCACCGGCCGGAGGGGGTGTAGTACTTCTGAACGGTCAGGCGAACCGCGCTGCCATCGGGCAGGTTCACGGGTCGTTGAACCAGTCCCTTGCCGAAGCTGCGGCGGCCCACAATCAAACCGCGGTCCCAGTCTTGCACGGCGCCCGAGACGATCTCAGAAGCCGATGCGCTGCCTTGGTCGATGAGCACAACGAGCCGGCCTTTCTCGAAACGGCCAGGAATGCGGGCGTAGGTGTCATCTCGCGGGAACGAACGGCCCTCGGTGTACACGATGAGCTTTTGCTCCGATAAGAATTCATCGGCCATTTGGATGGCCGTGCGCAGCATGCCGCCGCCATTGCCCTGCAAATCCAAAATCAAGTCTTCCATGCCTTCTTGCTGAAGCTTGGCTAAGGCCTTGTACAACTCGCTCATGGTGGATTTCGAGAAGCGGTTGACCTTGACGTAACCAATGCCCGGTGCGACCATGAAGGAAGCATCCACAGAGAAGATGGGAATCTTGTCGCGGATGATTTCGAAGGTCAGCAACTCGGGGTCATTCCCGCGCTTGATTCCGACTGTAACCAGCTTTCCTTTTGGCCCTTTGAGTAATCGTTGCACGTCTTTGTTGGTCACGCCTGTGCCGGCAACCACTTCACCGTCGACGGTGACGATGCGGTCTCCAGCCATGATGCCGAGCTTTTCAGAAGGGCCGCCCGAGATGGGAGAG
>CALKYI010000404.1 GCA_938003665.1 uncultured Flavobacteriales bacterium | reverse complement strand
GTCCGGCACCTACCTAATTCACGTTGAGGACACGGCGGGGTGCACCACAGAGGTGTTGTTAGATATCAATGACCCGACCAGTTCAGCCTTGACGGTTATGGTCAGCTCGACTCCTGACGATGGCTCTGAGAATGGAACTGTGATGGCGGTTCCGAGCGGCGGCGTTCCGCCCTACACCGTCACATGGTATGACGAGGCTATGAATGAATCTGGGGAGGTATACCTGCCCGCCGGCACCTACACCGTTGTGGTAACGGATGCGCTGGGCTGCAGCATTGAAGCCTCTGTGACGGTGGAATCCAGTGTTGACGTTGCCGGCATTGAGTCAGCGCCTTTGGTCCTCTACCCCAATCCAACGCGTGGCACGATTGAGATCACGAATTTGCCTACGCGCTGGACATCACTGCACGTGATGAACGTTGCCGGACGCGAAATGCTGGCGATGCAGCCACAGACAACAGGTTCGTTGCAATGGGATGCATCGGATTGGCCAGTTGGCGTGTACTTCGTGCAGGTGGTTGGTGAAGAAGGCATCTCGACCAAACGGTTTACCGTGGTTCGTTGAGTGAGAATCTAACCCTTAATTCATAAAAATGAGAACGTTATTAACCCTGACCATGTGCATGGTCGTTCTGAGTGCGTCCGCACAGAAAAAGAAGGAAAACGGTGCGGTTTACAGCAAGCATCCTGCCATCAAAATGGTCCAAGAACTCAATGAGGCATTCGTCGCTGGTGATTCGGCTGCGCTGGCGGGCTTGCTGGATGATGAGTTTAAACTGTTTGATGCATTGTCTTCGAATAAAGACCAAGAAGGCACCACCAAGGACCAGTTCATTGGTCAAGCCCAGTGGTGGTCAAAAAACATCAAATACCTCAGTATTACGCAAGATGAGCCCGCTTATCCTGATGCCATTGAGTACACGGAAGGAGGCCAAGTGTGGGTGCAGTGCTGGGATCGCATTTATGGAATGAATGCCCAAACAGGTGTTGAGCTTGATATGCCCAATCACCGGTTGTATATGCTCAATGAAGCAGGCGATAAGATTGCACTCGCATTCGACTATACGGATCGACGGAACTACCGAAAGATGTGGGACGCTTGGCCAACTCGGGACCGAGAAAACGGCACCATCTACATGAACCACGAGAACATCAACACCGTTCGGAAGATGATGTATTCGTTCTTGAATGGTGATCTCGAAACGTCTTACAGTTACTTCACAGAAAATGCCCGATTCAATGACATGAATTTGGATGAGCCGTATGGAATGGAGGAGAACAAGGCCGGTGATGCTGAGCTTTTGGCGAAGTGGGAGCTCATTGCTTTTGATGAGCGCGGATACCCCGATTACATGGAATACGATTGGCTGGAGGCGCGTGTTGTCCAGTCTTGGTGGAACATTCGATTGAAGAAAAAAGGCGATAAAGATGCCGAAGAGATCGTGGTGCGCATGTTGCGAATGGACGATTTCAATGCAGAAGGCAAAATCACGAGCAGCGATTTGTACTACAATGCCGCGTTGTTAGCGGATTAATTTCTTACCAATTATTGTAGTGAGCCCCTCGGAATTCCGGGGGGCTTCTTTGTTTCTTTGGCTTACGTTTTTTCGGTTACGCTCATGATCCATTACAACCCCAAAAGCTGGTTCAGCCTCATTTTTCACGCCTACAACCGCCAGGTCATTCGCAAGTTGTTACCAGCGATGGCGGCCATGGGGCTTTTCACGGCGGCCATCTGCTATGTAGAGTTGGAGGTGCTGGACGAACCGATGAAAGTGAGCAATGTGGTGCACTCGCTTCTCGGTTTTGTGCTGTCGCTCTTTCTCGTTTTTCGAACCAACACCGCTTACGATCGATGGTGGGAAGGCCGCAAGCAATGGGGTGGCCTGGTGAACGTCTCGCGGACTCTGGCCATGCGTGTCTGTGAGTTTTCGGATGACCGCACGGCGCAGGCATACTTCGCAGAAGCCATCCCGGGCTTCGTCAAGGCCCTCCGCGACCACTTGCGACCGCATCAGCCAGGTGATCCCGCAGCACCTTCCGCCGCAGAATTCGCTACTGCTGCCCACGTTCCCAACGCCTGGGCGCAAGGCATGGAACGCCGTGCACACGCCATGCTCAAAGCTGGCGACCTCACGGACCAACAGCATTGGCTCATCGCCCAAAACCTCGAGCGCATGGTCGACATCCTCGGCGCCTGCGAGCGTATCCTCAAGACGCCCGTGCCCTACAGCTACAGCATGTTTCTCAAGAAATTTATCTTCTTGTACGTGGTCACGTTGCCCATCGGCTTCGTAGCGACGTTTGCGTGGTGGAGCGTTCCGGTGGTGATGTTGGTGTTCTACATCCTCGTAAGTGTGGAGCTGATCGCGGAGGAAATCGAGGATCCGTTTGGGGTTGATGAGAACGATTTGCCGCTAGACGGACTGTGCGAGACCATCGAAGGAAACGTAGAAGAAATCTTGGGTCGCTCTTAACCCCATCCGCCATGCAAACCATCGACCTCAACGAGAAATACTCCTTGATCAAAGCCCAATGGACCCCGCACGTGGTGGCGGAACTCAATGGCCAACAGGTGAAGCTAGCCAAAATCGAAGGGGAGTTTGTGTGGCATGCGCACGACGACGAAGACGAAATGTTCCACGTAATCCAGGGCGCGCTTGAAATGCGGTTTCGCGATTCGGTTCAGCACGTGGGCCCCGGCCAAATGATTGTGGTGCCGGCGGGTGTTGAGCACTGTCCGGTCGCGGCACCGGATACATGGATCATGCTGGTCGAGCCGGCCTCGACCGACCACACTGGTGGGGTGGATTCACCGTTGCGAGTGGACCGTTGCGAGCACATTTGAGCGCACGAAAAAGGCCGCACGAGGCGGCCTTTCTGCTTCGGGGTTGAGGTGCTTATTCACACGCGCCACATGCATTAAAGCATACGGCAGGGAACTCGGTGTCCGACTCAACTTGTGCCAAGCGGTTGGTGTAAACGCCAGTGGTCTTGGTGCAAGCTGTACCGGCTTCGAACATTTCCTGCAGGTCTGCGCCGCCGTCCAAGGTGAACTTGTATTCCATTTCGCCTTCAGTGGCCTGAACGGTTGCTGTGTAAACGCCGTCGCCGTCCTCATCGGTCATTTCGTTGCACGAGGCACACCAACCGTTGAAGAATCCGTAAACGTTGACGCTGCCGTATTCACCGTCATAGCTGTTCATATCGACTGAAAGGGTGACAGAGCGATTGACACCACTGCGCTGTTCGTGGGTGTAAATTTTCGCGTAGCGAACTTTACCGTCTACGATCCGCACGTTGGCATGTCGGTCCATGAACGTCGTTGTGTCGCCTTGAATGGACGTGAAATCGTAACCTGCAAGGAGCCAGTTACCATTGTCCGGCGTGCCGTCCTCTTCATGGAATTGAATTGGGACGCACCAGATGGCATTCATTGAGACATCGGCAGCTTCAAACCAGGTGCCGATTCGCTGCTCAAAGGCGGCCACGCCGTCAATCTGTTCAGTTGGGCTCAACTCAATGTAGATCGAATCGTGCGCAAGGCTCAAAAGCCCTTCGAGGTTTTCGGCGTCAAAATGAGAGGTCCATTGCTGCCAAACTTCAGCTGCCGCAGCGTCGCCAATGTTCCATACACCGGCGCGTCCCCA
>CALKYI010000403.1 GCA_938003665.1 uncultured Flavobacteriales bacterium | reverse complement strand
GTACCGCGCCGCACCTACAAAGCACGTCGAGACGGCCGTTGGAAGGATTGGGACATCGCTGTGCTCGTGGACGAGTCCTCTGCCTCCGCCTCGGAGATTTTCGCTGGCGCCATCCAAGACCACGATCGAGGCCCCGTAATTGGACGGCGAACCTTCGGGAAGGGGTTGGTCCAGGAGGAATTCTCCATTGCCACCCTCGGAGCTTTGCGGTTGACCGTAGCCCGGTTTTACACCCCTACAGGACGTGCCATCCAGCGGCCCTACGGAGAGGACGTGGACTACGGCGACGATTATTTTGCCCGGTACGACCGGGGTGAATTGTTTCACCAGGACAGCATTGCAACGGTCGACTCCTTGACCTACACCACGCCTGCGGGCAAGGTGGTGCACGGAGCAGGCGGCAGCACGCCGGATGTGTTTGTCGCACTGGACACCATTCGATGGTCTGGATACCTTTCGGATTTGAGCTGGACGGGGACACTCCGCGACGCAGCTTTTGCCTATGTTGATGCCAACCGAGCAGAAGCAGAACGCCAAGCTCAAAGTGCAGGCGAAGGGTTGGAATCTGACAGTTTACTCACCTTCCTGATCGAATATGCAGAAGCGGAAGGCATCGCACCGCCGGCCGAGTGGACCGATGAAGAACGCAGCGAGCTGAGCGACCGCATGGCTGCGCAAGTCATCCGCAATGTGGCCGGGGAACAAGCCTATTACACCTTCCTCAGCCAAGGCGATGAGGCCGTGGACGAAGCCACTCACTGGCTCGAAAACAAGTCGCGCATGGCCATCGTCGACGGTCGATTAACTTTGCAGTAAGAATCGCATTAACTCATAAAATCAAAAACGGATCATGGCTTTTGAACTCCCAACCCTTCCTTACGCCTACGATGCTCTGGAACCCCACATCGATGCGCGCACCATGGAAATCCACCACGGCAAGCACCATGCAGGTTACACGTCTAAATTGAACGCGGCCATCGAAGGCACGGAGATGGAAGGCAAGGACATCGAAGCCCTGCTGGCTGACCATTCCGACAACGGAGCTGTACGCAACAACGGAGGCGGATACTACAACCACACCCTCTTCTGGAGCATCATGTCACCCAACGGAGGTGGTGCACCTTCCGGTGATTTGGCAGCTGCCATTGAATCGGATCTCGGTGGCTGGGACGCATTCAAGCAGGCCTTTGCCAACGCTGCTGCCACCCGATTTGGCTCAGGATGGGCTTGGTTGTGCGTGAAAGACGGCAAACTCGAAGTGTGCTCTTCTGCAAACCAGGACAACCCGCTCATGCCTGGCGTAGGATGCGGTGGAACACCCATCATGGGATTGGACGTGTGGGAACACGCCTACTACCTGAACTACCAGAACCGTCGTCCCGATTACATCGCGGCGTTCTTCAACGTCATTGACTGGGACGCAGTTGCCCAGCGGTACGCAGCGGCTCGCGCGTGAAGCGTTACTTGATTGTTGTTGCAGGCGGCACGGGAACGCGCATGGCGCAGCCCGTGGCGAAGCAATTTCTCTTGTTGGAGGGTCTGCCACTGATGTGGTGGACCCTTCGGCGTTTTCGCGCGGCGCT
>CALKYI010000402.1 GCA_938003665.1 uncultured Flavobacteriales bacterium | reverse complement strand
GGCGCAGCGCTTGGGTGCGTTGGAAAACAAGAGCAAAGACCTAGATAAAGAGCGTCAACGCGCCGTCGAGTTGATGGAAAAAATCAGCAACATGTCGGCCAATGAGGCGCAGGAGGCCCTGAAAGAGCAATTGCTCAATGATGCCAAAGCCCTCGCCTCTACACAGGTTCAGGACATTCTCGACGAGGCCAAGCAGAAGGCGAACCACGAAGCGAAGAAAATCGTCATCCAGACCATTCAACGCGTAGCCACCGAGCACAGCGTAGAAAATTCGGTATCGGTCTTCAACATCAGCAATGACGATGTGAAAGGACGCATTATCGGACGCGAAGGCCGGAACATTCGGGCACTGGAAGCTTCTACTGGCGTCGAGTTCATTGTCGACGACACCCCAGAAGCCATCATCCTGAGCTGTTTTGACCCGGTCCGCCGTGAAATTGCCCGCCTCTCCCTTCACCAGTTGGTCACTGACGGCCGCATCCATCCTGCCCGCATCGAGTAGGTGGTCGCAAAGGTGACAAAGAAAATCGAAGAGGAGATTTTGGAAATCGGTAAGCGCACCTGCATCGACTTGGGCATCCACAACATGAAGGGTGAGTTGACGCGCATGGTGGGGCGCATGAAGTACCGCTCGTCATACGGACAGAACCTGCTCCAACACTCACGCGAAGTCGCCAACCTCTGCGCCACCATGGCTGCAGAATTGGGATTGGACACCAAAGCTGCGAAACGCGCCGGCCTTCTCCACGACATTGGGAAAGTGAGCGACGAAGAGAGCGAATTGCCGCACGCGTTGCTCGGTATGAAAATCGCAGAGCGTTGCGGCGAAAAGCCGGACGTGTTGAATGCCATCGGTGCCCACCACGATGAAATCGAAATGACCACGTTGCTCTCACCCATCTTGCAAGTTTGTTACGCCATTTCCGGCGCACGTCCAGGTGCGCGACGCGAAATGGTCGAGGCCTACATCCAGCGCTTGCGCGACCTGGAGAACTTGGCCCTCGAATTCCCAGGGGTCACCAAATCGTTCGCGATCCAAGCCGGCCGCTAGCTGCGCGTCATGGTGGAGAGCGATCAAGTATCCGACGAACAGGCCGATCAACTCTCACTCGACCTCTCTCAACGCATCATGAATGAAATGACCTACCCCGGGCAGGTCAAAGTGACGGTCATTCGAGAAAAGCGCTCGGTCAGTATCGCACGCTAAGCCTTGACCATGGAGCGCCGCAAGCCAGCCTTTGCATCATCCATTCGATGGCAATCGGCCAATGTGGTGAGCCAAGTGCTGCTGCAGCTCCTGTTCATCATGCTGCTGGCGCGGCTGATCTCCAAGGCAGATTTCGGGCTGATGTCCATCGCCCTTGTGGTGGTCGGATTTGTGGAGATTTTCGCTCAGATTGGCATCGGTCCCTCCCTCGTACAGCGGCAGCACTTGGAGCCTCGTCATGTGCGAGCGGCGTTGCACTTCTCCGTGGGATTGGGCATGGCCTTCTTCCTCGCAATGTACGCACTCGCTCCGCAGGTGGGTGCGTGGTTCAACAGCGTGGAACTGATTGAAGTCCTGCGCTGGGTTGCGCTCTCCGTTATCCTTTCTAGCTTGGCCTTGGTGCCCCGAAGCTTGCTCGTCCGCCGCATGGATTTCAAACGGCTCTTTGCCGCGGCCATGGTGTCCATGGTGATTGGCAATTTGGGCATTGGCTTGGGGCTGGCCTATGCCGGATACGGTGTATGGGCTTACGTGGCAGCACTGCTCAGTCAAAATGCCTTACTCGGCATCTGCTTTTGGTTGATGTGGCCCGAGCGCACCCCTGGCCTGTTGAAGCGATGGCAATTGGACGACTTAAAAGACATGCTCGCTTACGGCGGCCGCTCCACGTTGTTTAATTGGTTCAACTATGCCGCATCCAAAGCGGACACCGTGTTGGTCGGTGAGTTTGCGCAATCCCGCTCCTCGGGAGGCGGTTGGACGGCCACGGGGCTGTATGACCGTTCTGCCCACCTCATGTCCTTGCCCATTACCGTGCTCGGCAAACTGGGAGACAGCGTGCTTTTTAGTGGCATGTCTGCCATCCAAACCGACGCGAAGGCCTTGCAACAAGTTGTGGGCCGTGGGATATCCCTGATATCGTGGCTCATTGTCCCTGGAAGCCTCGCCCTGGCTTGGTTCGCGACGGAAGTGTCCGTGGTCATTTTGGGAGCAGACTATGCTGATGCGGGTCCCATTGTGCGCATCCTCTTCATCGGGGTGGCCTTTCGGTCCCTGATCAAACTTGCCGACGCCGTGGTCCGTGCCGCTGATCTGCTCTTGCCGGCCATCGCCATCAAGGCGGGCTACTTGGGCGCCTTGGTGGGGAGCATCCTCAAAGCACTCGATGCCGGCGCAGGATTGGAAGGGGTTGCATGGTGCGTGACGGCGTGCACCATCGCACAGTTTTTGGTGTTCTACCGATGGATGGGGCCGGCCATCAACTGGACGAGTGGCGCCGTGTTTCGCGCAACTTCTTCAGGCTGGCTAGCCGCAATCGTCGCTGCTCCGGGTTTTGCTGCTATTTCGTGGCTCACGCCCGATTGGTCAGACCCAGTACTGGGTGTTCTTCAACCCATGCTTGCCCTGCGTGTAGCAC
>CALKYI010000401.1 GCA_938003665.1 uncultured Flavobacteriales bacterium | reverse complement strand
TGAATTATGGGAAAACCAACATTGAAGGCCCGTTGGGCACGGATTCCCTCACTGCGCTAGATGGCCGCCAATTCCACTTAGAACGCATCACTGTACCAGCGGGCACGTACAATGTTTCGGTTACCCTCCGAGACCAAAGTGGTCAAGGAACGTTTGAAGAAACCACGTCGATCCCCGTGGAATTTTTGGACGCGGATGCGCCCGCTTTTTCAGATCCTTTCGTGGTCGAGGCCTTTGCCCCTGCAGTGACGGAAGCGCCTACCCTGCTCACGCGTTCGGGGTACGAGATGCTGCCGCTTGTCCAAGCAGAGTTGTCGGCTGAAGCATCGAAGCTTCAATTTTACACCGAACTGTACCGGGTGGATGAAGTGGTTGATTCGCTGTTCCTGCTGCAATGCTGGTTGGAATCAGCGGATGGAACGATTGTGCCTTCTACGCGCCGTTTCTTCCGCAAAGAGGCTGCACCTGTTCTGCCCGTCTTCACCTCGATTCCGCTGGTAGACGTTCAAGAGACACAGCGTGCGAAACTTGTTGTTCAAGCGCTGACACGCAACAACGAACTCATTGCAGAAAATGTCCTTCCCCTGCAATTCGTTGCCCCCAATAGCGCGATGGGTTTGGCCGAGTTTGGTGGCGCCTTGCCCGCATATGTCGCAGCATTCACGGATTCGTTGACGTTGCAGCAGCACATTCGGGATCACCACCCGAAAGCCGATGCTTCGCAACGCAAAACCATTGACGGGTTTCTCACAGAGGCCACTGTGCCTCAAATGCAGGCCTTTCTGGCCTATTTCTGGGAACAACAAGCACCCGCCAATCCCGAGTTGGGCTGGCGGACGTACACCACCGCCATCGCCTATGCGGATTCAGCCTATGGCGCTTGCCGCCAAGGACACGGCGCTGAAACAGACATGGGGTACATCTACCTTCGGTATGGCCCGCCGAACACCATCGTCAAGCGGCACAACGAGACCGATTATTACCCGTATGAGATCTGGCAGTACCACCGGGCGGGGCCATTTACCAATAAGCGTTTCCTGTTCTTTTCTCCCCACATGGTAGCTGAATGCTTCACCTTGCTGCATTCGGATATGCTCGGTGAAGTTTCGAATAACGATTGGCTGCAAATCCTCCGCAGCCGAGAAAACCCGCTGCGCGTTACCAACAGCCAGTTGAATCGCCTCAACCCTCGCCGGGACACATTCTCAGGTGAAGAACCCGAAGACCTCTTTTTCAATCCGCGATGAAGACCTCGAGCCCTGTATTACCCCAGGTAGCAGTCGTCATTTTGAATTGGAATGGTAGGCATCACCTCGCCACATACCTCCCATCTGTCGTCGAGCACTCACACGGGCAAGCCGATGTAGTCGTCATTGACAACGGAAGTACCGACGATTCCCTCGCGTGGCTGAGGGAGCACCATCCCGAGGTACGCATCGTTGCACTCGACGAAAACAAAGGGTTTGCAGGGGGCTACAACGCAGGTTTAGAAGCAGTGCAAGCGGACGTGTTCGTGTTGCTCAACAGCGATGTACGGGTCTCCCCCAACTGGATTCCCCCGGTACTTGACATGCTGTACAACGAGGATTACGTCGCTTGCCAGCCGCTCATTCGAAACGACACCGATCCCGAATTGTTCGAATACGCTGGAGCCGCGGGCGGCTTCATCGACCGGGATGGGTTTACGTTTTGTGCAGGACGCATGTTCGAGGTCTTCGAAACCGACCACGGGCAATACAACGCGAACCGTGAGGTGTTCTGGGCTTCCGGTGCGGCCCTTTTCGTCAAGGCCGAAGCATGGCGCGAAGTCAGCGGACTGGACGAAGACTTTTTTGCCCACATGGAGGAAATCGATTTGTGCTGGCGACTGAAAAACCGCGGGTATAGAGTCGGGGCATGTGGAGGTTCTGTCGTCTATCACCTCGGCGGTGGAACGCTGCAAAAAATCAGCCCCTTCAAGTCCTACTTGAACTTCCGAAACAACCTATACATGTTGGTGAAAAACCACCACCAACGCGTGCTTTATCCCATGTTGTTCCGGCGTATGGTGCTTGATGGCATTGCTGCCTTGAAGTTTCTTCTCGAGGGATCAAAGCCGCTGTTCGCTGCCGTCTGGAAGGCACACGGGGATTTCAAAGCCAATTTCCGTACCATGAAGGACCGTCGGAAAACCGAAATTCAGGCATGCCGGAAGAAGTCTGGATATAAGCCCAATCAAACCGGTCGGTACAAGGGCAGCATTCTTGTTGACTATTTCATTCGACGGAAGCACACGTTTGACCAGCTCGACGCAAATCGTTTCTGGAACTAGCGCACAAAAGGCGGTGCGCCCCAATACTGAATTGGTTGTTGACTGAGGTGGATTGCGCAGGAGCATTGCGGGATGGATGTCAAGCCTTTCCGTTCGCCGCTGGCAACACTAGCACTGGCCCTTTGGGTGGGGTGCTTGCAATGGCCTTTGACCGTTCCCCTGGCCCTCGCCTTGCCTCTTGTTTATCGACGGCACAAGGCCAGAACAGGCGCATTCAGTTTCTTGCTCCTTTTTGCGTTGGGTTGGACCGCCCGAGCGGTGCAGCGTAGAATGAAGCCGGTTCTTTCGGAGGCCAGACGGGACTAATGGACGTGAAGGAAAGAGGTTCACGCCGATGCTGGCGAACCGCCACTTCTATGCAGGAATGAAACGGGACACGTATACGGCGCAGCAGCGTCTGCAGATCCACCTTTGAACGCTCCGTTTATCGGGACATTGTGGCCCTTTCACAGTGCATCGTGGCGGCTATATCAACATTCCAATGGCGTCCATGGCACCATTCGAACTACCGTTCCGTGTCTCCTATCACCGGGCGCGCAACCTGATGAAGAACCTCCGAGCAATACCTTGTGGGAATTCCTTCACACGCACTTTACCGGTCATGCACCAAGTCTCATCCTAGCATTGATGAGCGGCGACACGCGCTAA
>CALKYI010000400.1 GCA_938003665.1 uncultured Flavobacteriales bacterium | reverse complement strand
CGCCAAGGCGCAGCTGGTCAAAATGCAGCAGCTGGAAAAAAAGCGCGCCAGCCTCGTCATCCACGCATTGGGCGGACTCATAGCTGGCGGCTTCTTGATCGGATGGGCTGTGCTAGCCGTGGTCCTCTGAGGTGAGCACGCATTCGCGACGGGCGGTGTAATTTTACGCTGTGCCCGATGTCCAATTGATCAAAAAAGGAACCCTGCTCCAAGAAGTAGGGCAATGCCCGCAGGTGGCTTACGTGGTCCACGCTGGCCTCTTGCGGTCGTTTTTTGTGGACGAGGGGGGCAAGGAGCACACCTTCATGTTCGCTCCGGAGGGCTGGATCATTGCCGATTTGGAGGCTTCGGGTTTTGGTAATGCCACGCGGCTGGCCATTGAAACGTTGGAGGACTCGGAGGTTGAGGTTCGCTCCATGGTGGACCGCACGTGGGAGACGCAGGATACGGAGAGCCAATTCAAACTCATGCACCGGCGAGCAGGCGCTTTGCAGCGGCGGGTGTTGATGATGATGAGTACGAGTGCGCTGGAGCGTTACGAGTATTTTTTGGAAACCTACCCGCAGTTGAGCGGTCGCATTTCCCAGAAGCTGATTGCTTCTTACCTCGGTATCACGCCCCAGGCCCTGAGCAAGCTGCGTGCCGAGCGCGTGGGCAAATGAATGCGGTGAGAAATTAATCTAGGTGAATGCACAGCGGGAAAGCGCGCTGGAATTTTGTGCGAACAAATTCAATTCAACCCCAATTAATCTCCACATGAACAAGACCATTGCATTTTTCGGCGCACTCGCCATCGCATTCAGCACTCAAGTTGCTCAAGCCCAGTCCTTCAAAGTCAATTCTGCCGAATCCACTTTGGAGTGGGAGGGCGGTAAAATCACCGGCAGCACCCACACGGGGTTGATCGACGTGAAAGAAGGCTATTTCCAATTGCAAGACGGCGCTTTCACGGCCGGCCAGTTCACCATTGACATGGCATCCATGACCAACACCGACCTCGGCGGCGAGTACGGTGACAAGCTGATGGGCCACCTCAAGTCCGACGACTTCTTTGGCGTTGAGACGTACCCAACGGCGACGTTGGAAATTGTTTCGTCGACCCGTTTTGTGGACGGCCGCGCCACGGTGCAAGCCAATGCCACCATCAAGGGCCACACCGAGCGTGTTTCGTTTGACGTGGTGCGCAATGTCGATGCGTTTGACGCGGAGCTCGTCCTTGACCGTTCCAAGTTCGACGTGCGCTACGGCTCGGATTCCTTCTTCGATAACCTCGGCGACAACGTGATTTTGGACGATTTCACGATGCGCATTCACTTGGTCACCAAGTAAGCGCCAGAGCGTAATTTGTATGCCATGTCGGCCCGGAACATTTTTTTGATCAGTGCAGCTGTTCTTCTGGGGACAGCTGCCTTTCGCCCCCTTTCCATGGAAAATCAAGCGCAATACG
>CALKYI010000399.1 GCA_938003665.1 uncultured Flavobacteriales bacterium | reverse complement strand
CGCCAGCACTTCCCCAGGGAATATTGAAGTGATACTTTGACGGGATGTAGTGGCTGTAAATCACGGCCAAAACCGCGAATGCTCTCAAACCGTCTAACTGAGGCATGTACGTAAGTTTGGTGCTCATTGGAAGCGATTTTTTTTACCAAAAATCCGCCGCCACCACGGCACTTGTCGCCCTTGCCGCAAGCGCTTTCGCCGGCGGTCGTTCTGCCGCATGCGCTTGCGGGTGGCCTTGTCCTGGTTGCGGAAATGGTGGTCCTGCGCGTCGTTCCAACCGGTGCGAAGCGCCGCCTCCCGTTCGCGTTCTTTCTCCTCTGCCGCCTTGATGCTTTCCTCGACGGTGCGTGGGGTTTGGCTGCCGTCGTTCCGGGGCGGTCGGCGGCGTTGGGCGTCGGCCGGAAGGGCGGCTGCGAGGAGGGCGAGGGTGAGGAGTAGTTTAGGGAAGTTGAAGAGCATTTGGGGGTTTGATGAACTGCGGAATCTAAAATACTAACTATTTCAATAGCCGTGTCGCTTCACCAACATCATGGATGGGCAATTCACAAGCTCCCTCCTCACAGACGAAAATTGACAACTCGCCGAGCTGCCGGTGTTGCAGAAGGGGCACGGATACTGATGGTCCTCCAGCCCATAGCACTTGGGGGAGGTACGTCTGTTGAAGCGTTTTGCTTGCATCCAAGCATTCGTTGGGATCACCGGTGATTACGATTTCCCGGTGCGGTTCTGTTCGCCAAAGCAGCAAACCAGCCCAATGCGTTGCGCTCGGCCAGTAATCCACCCTGTCCAACGCCCCTGCGAGCATGCGATCGCTCATCACGCGCCATTCCAGGTGGTCGAACAGGTAGGAGAGCTGGAAAAGGTTGCGGGCCATCTGGGCGTTGGCAGAGGGGGTGACGCTGTCGTCGTTTTCTTGTTTGCGAGCGAACAAGGCTTCGCCGCCGGTGCGTTGGAACCAGAAGGTACCCAGTGACTCATCGAAGAAGTCGGCTACCGCTTGTTCTGCCAATTTCTCCGCCGCCAAAGCGTACCGGGTTTCAAACGTGGCCTGGTAAAAGTCGAGGCAGGCCGTAATGGTGCTTCCGTAATCGTCGAGCATACCGTCGATGCGGGGTCCGGTGCTCTCATGATAAACGTGACGGAGCCGACCATTGTCATCTCGCTGGGTGTCGAGTATGAAATCCAGAGCTTGCCGCGCTCGTTTGATGTCTTCTGGCCGGTCGAATACAGAGCCGGTGGCGGTTAGTCCGCTTACCATGAGCGCCGTCCAAGCGGTGAGGATTTTATCGTCCAATCCGGGCGCCACACGGTCCGAACGCACATTCCGAAGCTTCGCGTGGATGCGCTCAAGGCGCTGGGCTAATTCCGCGGCATCCACTTCAAGCGCTTTAGCCAATTCCGCATCGGATGCCCATTTCATCAGAACGTGTGCAGTCGGCTCACTTTCAAATTCATCCCAACTGCTTCGCCCTCCAATGGCGTAAACCACCTTGCAAATGCGGAACTCGTCTTCGGTCAATGCCGCGCGCAGTTCCTCTGCCGTCCATACGTAGTATTTCCCCTCAACCCCTTCGCTGTCCGCATCCAACGCCGAGAAAAAGCCGCCTGCGTCGTGGCTCCACTCGCGCTGCAAGAAATCAACGATGCCCAACGCAGCGCGCTTCAAGGCGGCACGGTCGCTCGCGCTCGCCTCGGGCAACGCTTGCCAAGCTCGGGCAAACGTGCTGGCCAGTTGGGCGTTGTCATACAGCATCTTTTCGAAGTGGGGCACGTGCCATTTTTCGTCGACGCTGTAGCGCGCAAACCCGCCGCCGATGTGATCGTGGATGCCGCCGCGTTCCATGCGTAGGAGCGTATTGAGGACGTGGTCAAGGGCTGCATGGTCGCCGCGGACGGTACCATAATGAAGCAGGAAGTCGAGGTTGGTCGGTATGGGGAACTTCGGCGCGCGGTCGTTGCCGCCCCAACGTGCGTCCCAAAGCTGTCGCCACCGATCGATCCCGTCGTCGAGCAGCAAGGCTTCGGCTGGACCAAAGGCGTCCGGCGTGCCCCAGGCTTTCGCGCCCTCAAGGGGCGGTACGTCGACCAACTCGGCTTGTTGCACCCCCGCAGTGAGCTGTTCGGCGTATTCCGACACGCGCTCGGGCTTGGCCTCTCGGGTTTTGAGGATGGATTCCAAAGCCTGTAGCCACCGTTCGCGCGGGAAGTAGGTGCCGCCCTATAAGGGGCGCCCGTCGGGGAGGCAGACTGCATTGAGGGGCCACCCCCCGCGTT
>CALKYI010000398.1 GCA_938003665.1 uncultured Flavobacteriales bacterium | reverse complement strand
CTGCGGCTTCTTCTTTGGAAACGAAGTTCATTTCGCAGCCGACGTTTTCGGCACCACGTGGGGGGAGGTCAATGCCGATGTCGCCGCCACGTTCAACGCCGGTAAACGTGCCGAGACGATGGTGGGAGTGAACCGGTTTTATTTCGGGCAGCGCATCGACAACGACGGTGATGGTTTCACCGACATGACCCTTCAAGATCGGCTATCTATTTTTAACAAATGGAACTTCAAGCGCGCTCAGAACCGCGTGTTCACGTTGGCCGCGCGGTTCGTTCAGGAGGAGCGATTTGGGGGCGATGTGGATTGGGAAGAAGCGGAGCACCGAGGCGGAACCGAGGTCTACGGGGAAAGCATACACACCGATCGTTGGGAAGCCTTCGGCGTCTATGAACTGCCAATGGAGGAACATATAAAGGTACAGTTCAGTGCCAACGGCCACGCGCAGAATTCAATCTATGGGGATACCGAGTACATCGCGGATCAACGCATTGGTTTTGGGCAACTCCTTTGGGACAAGGCATTGGGAGCGAACCATGCACTACTCGCTGGTTTGACGATGCGGTACACATACTACGACGACAACACGCCGGCAACGGCCACTGCGGACAGCTTGACGCCTCAAAATCTGCCGACCCATACCTACCTCCCTGGCGTTTTTGTGCAAAACGAACTATCGTTCGACCCCCAGAACAAACTGCTGGTCGGTATCCGATACGACCGTAACTCGGTTCACGGCAAAATCTTCACGCCGCGCCTCAACTACAAATGGAATTCCTTGGACAAGCGCAACACGCTGCGGGTTTCATTTGGCACAGGGTACCGCGTCGCGAATGTTTTCACCGAAGACCACGCTGCCTTGACCGGTACGCGGGAAGTAATCATTGCAGAAGATTTACTGCCGGAGACCTCCGTCAACGGAAATGTCAACTACGTGCGTCGCATCTACACGCGGGGCGAAGCCATTATTGGCTTGGATGCGACGGCGTTTTACACCCACTTCGACAACAAGATTTTCCCGGATTACGACACCGACCCCAGTCAAATCCGATACACCAACCTCGAAGGATTTTCGGTATCGCAAGGGGTATCATTGAATGTTGATGCCATGAAGGAAGGGTTCAAGCTCAACGCCGGTTTCACCGCCATGAACGTTTTCTCCGAACAACAAGGCGTGCGCGAACGGCAGCCGCTCACAGAGCAATTTTCGGGCACATGGTCCATCGGCTATGTGTTTGACAAAGCAGGACTCTCCATCGATTACACTGGGTACGTTTACAGCCCGATGGACCTGCCCACCTTGACCACGGAAGACTTCGTCGATCCCCGACCGGCCCAGTCCCCCTGGTACAGCATCCAAAACCTCCAATGCACCAAACGCTTCGATAACGGGCTGACGTGTTATGCAGGTGCCAAGAACCTCTTGAATTGGACACCTTGGGACCACCTGCCACCCGGCGTGTCGTACATGGGAAACACGCAGGATCCCTTCGAGCAAAACACCCCACCCGGTGAGTTGGTATTTGATCCGGCTTACGTGTACGGGCCGAACCAAGGCATTCGCGGTTTCATCGGGCTGAGATGGGACCTGAACTGAATCATAGCATGATGAGGTACGCGCACTTGGTTCTGTTGGGGGCGGCTTGGTTGGCCGGAACCGTCGACGGTGCTGCACAGGAAACATTCAACCGTTCGATTCAATCGCTCGAGCAACAGATGGAAACTGAAGGCAAACTCGGGGTGGTGTTTTGTTACACGGAATGGTGCACCGTGTGCCACGCCATGGAGCACGTGGCATTGCAGAATCCGGAAGTGCGCCGCCTATTGGATGACCGCTTCGCTTTCGTCGCCTTTGATGCCGAGTCCGAGACGCCGGTTGAATTCGACAGACAGGTCTTTCGATACCGGCCGAACGGCGTGCGCTCGGGCATCCACGAATGGGCATTGGAACTGGCCTCGGTCAACGGCAAAATCAACTACCCGACCCTCACTGTTTTCAATGCGCAAAATGAAATCCTGTTCCAGCACAGTGGTCTGTTGGGTGAGGAGGCACTCATCGCGGTTTTGACGGAGTTGGCGGGTGAATCCCGCGGCCGTTAGCACGGTTCGCCGAAGCTGCTCAACAACTCAAGCACGTCGGAAACCGCCACCTGGCCGTCGCCGTTGATGTCGGTACTGCAGCTGGCGATACAGCCAAATTCAGAGAGCAACAACAAAAGATCAGCGATGGACACCAGCAAATCCGCATTGAGATCGGAAGGGCATCCCATCAGTGGCAAAGCCTCATCCTCGCCGATGAGGCCGTCGCAGTTGTTGTCCACTCCTTCTGCCGTCCCCGGTGCACCGGGGAATGCTGTGGCGTCATTATCATCGCAATCGCACACGTTGGACTCTCCGTCGGCGTCGGCGTCCACGATTCCAGCACAGGTTTCAAAACCAGCTTGGCAATTGGCCTGCACGCACGCCTCGCAGTCGGCCTCGGAACCAAAGGCACAAGCGAAAAAGCAACTGTTTGTCACACATGTGCTTTGCTAAGCAAAACATGTCACGCAACCAGTGGACATCTCCGGCACTCCAGTTGAAATGCAGGACTGAAAACAGGCCGTCACATCACTCGACAAAAAACAGGAAAACCCGCAGTCAAAAACGACGTCATTCACCAGATCGCCG
>CALKYI010000397.1 GCA_938003665.1 uncultured Flavobacteriales bacterium | reverse complement strand
AATGCTTCCCTCTTTTCCACGAATGACGGTCAAAACCTTATGCCCATGGTATTGGATTCATTGACGGCAAGCTGGAATTTGCCATCAGAAACGAATGGCATGAATGGATTGAGATTGGCGGTGATCGGCGCAACCGGATTGGTTGGCCGTACCATGTTGGAAGTATTGGATGAATTGCAGCTTCCGGTAGATGAACTGCTCTTGGCTGGCAGCCCGAAAAGTGCAGGCAAGCAAGTCGAATTTCAGGGCAAGACCTGGACGGTGAAAACGGTTGAAGAAGTGTTGGATGCTCGCCCTCAAGCAGCGATTTTCAGCGCAGGCGGGGATGTTTCGAAAACGTGGGCGCCTCGATTTGCAGAGGCGGGGACGACGGTCATTGATAACAGCAGCGCGTGGCGGATGGATCCGGACTGCCCATTGGTCGTTCCCGAAGTCAATGGCCAGGCGATTGGCGACCACCACCGCATCATTGCCAACCCCAACTGCACCACCATGCAATTGGTCATGGCGTTGAAGCCGCTGCATGACGCGTACCGCATCCAACGCGGAGTCGTGAGCACCTACCAAAGCATCACGGGCACCGGAAAGGCGGCCATCGCTCAACTCGAAGCAGAGCGTGCCGGAGCGGCACCGGATGCCTCTGTTTATCCGCATCCCATTGACTTGAATTGCTTGCCCCATTGCGATGTATTTGGAGAAAACGGTTACACACGAGAGGAGATGAAGGTGTGGAATGAGACCCAAAAAATCCTGGGCGATGAGTCGGTTCAGGTGACCTGCACAGCAGTGCGGGTGCCGGTCATGGGCGGGCACAGCGAAAGCGTCTACCTCGAATTCGAGCGGCAGTTCGAATTGGAGGACGTACGCCGGCTTTTGTCAGATTTCCCTGGGGTTGTTGTGCAGGATGACCCTGAGAAAAACGTGTATCCCATGCCGCGTCACGCCGCAGGAAAGAATGAGGTGTTTGTGGGGCGCATCCGCCGAGATTTGGCTAATAGCAAAGGTTTGCACTTGTGGATTGTCCAGGAAAACATGAGAAAAGGAGGGCAGGACAAAAGGAACACAAACAGAGAACAGGAGCGGCAACCAACACGGTCCAAATCGCCCAATATCTCTTGGAACAAGGCCGTTGGTCGGCATAATTGCAATCCGCGTAAAAGGGGCATTATCTTGCGTTGCGAACCACCGCTACCAGTGGCTTCACAACCAAGTACCCTCCTGATGCGCACCTTGATCCAATCCTTGTTTGGCCTGGCCTTGCTCCTTGCAGTAGGCAGCCAACTTTCCACCCTTTCTGCCCAAACCAAAATCAAAGGCACCGTCCTAGATGCCGCCACGGGAGATGCCTTGCCGGGCGCGTCCGTGTTCTTGGAAGAATCCCGCATGGGCACCGTTTCGGATTTTGAAGGGCGGTTTGAATTCACATCGCGCCAAACGGGGGAAGCGGAGTTGGTCATCAGCGTGATCGGGTATGAAACGCGTCGGCAAGACTGTGTCTTTGGGGCAGATGCGTGGGTGTTGGATTTGGGTCCAATCCGGCTGGAGTCGTCGACCATTGGCTTGAGTGAGGCGAATGTCATCGCCTCAGTAGCCATCGACCGTGAGACGCCGGTAGCCGTTTCCACGCTGGACGCGAAAACCATTCAAGAGCAACTCGGCGACAAGGAATTGGTGGAAACGTTGAACATTACGCCTGGTGTGTACGCCACCAAAAGCGGAGGGGGATTTGGCGATAGCCGGATCAACATTCGGGGATTTGACCAGCGCAACGTGGCCGTCTTGATCAATGGAATTCCGGTCAATGACATGGAAAACGGCTGGGTGTATTGGTCCAATTGGGCCGGCCTTGGTGATGCGGTGAACACCATGCAGGTGCAGCGGGGATTGGGCGCGTCCAAGTTGGCCATCAACTCCGTGGGCGGCACCCTCAACATCATCACCAAAGCCACGGACACCAAGAAGGGAGGAAGTTTGCTCCAAAGCGTCACCGATTATGGA
>CALKYI010000396.1 GCA_938003665.1 uncultured Flavobacteriales bacterium | reverse complement strand
AGTCGGCTGCGGTTCTTCACGAAGATGATGTCCGAATCCTCCTTGTGTTCCGCAAGGCTGCGCAGGAACTCCGTCTCTTGGCGAACCTCTTGCTCCTTGCCGTGCTTGTGCAGTGCCATTTCAATGGCCGTCTGGATGTCAACATCTTTGAAGGGCTTCAAAATGTAGCCGTGCGGCTCAGCCATTTTGGCTTCGTTCAGCGTGCTTTCGTCTGCGTAGGCGGTTAGGAACACAACGGGAATGTCCATGTTGCGCTTGATTTCCTCTGCTGCAGCGATGCCGTTCATATCGCCCTTGATCATGATGTCCATCAACGCCAAATCCGGCTTGTGCTTCATGGCCATGTTGATGGCGTCTTCTCCGTTATCGGCAGACGCTACAACGTTGTAGCCAAGGTTTCCGAGGCAACGTTCGATGTCTTTGCGAACGATGCTTTCGTCTTCGGTTACGAGAATGTTGATTGGCATGTCAAGTGGTTCTTAGTCGGTCAATGGGGTAAAACTAACCAAAAATGAGGCCCCGGTTGTCCATTCTAACGCATTATCGCTGTGTTTGTTATCCACAGTAAGCCTTCCGTCGAGTTGGTCCGTCAACGCCTGGACCAAGTAAACCCCCAAACTCTCGTTGGTTTCAAAATCGAAATCATCTGGAAGCCCTACCCCATTATCGGCCACTTGAATCTCCAGGTTTTCCCCGACGCGCTGGACGCGCAAGTAAATTTTACCGGATGATTTTCCCTTAAACGCATACTTCAAGCAGTTCGAAACCAGCTCATTCACAATCAACCCACATGGTATGGCTTGCTTCAAGTTGATGTGGACGTCGTCGAGTTCCGAAATCAACTCAACCCCGGTCGTCACATTGGAGTAGCTGTGAATCAAGTTTTGGGTCAACCGTTCGAGGTAGTCCGAAAAACCGATTGAACTGAAGTCCGAATTCTTGTAGAGGCTCTCGTGGATGAAACTCATGGTTGAGATGCGGTTTTGACTTTCATCCAACACCTCCAACATCTTCGAATCATCCACAAACCGCCGCTGCAAATTCAACATGCTGGAAATCACCTGCAAGTTGTTTTTGACCCGGTGATGCACCTCTTGAAGCAGGATTTCTTTTTCCTTGAGGGCTTCCCGGATTTGGTTGTCGATTTCTTTCCGCTCCGTGATGTCGTAAGCGATGCAGCTGAGTTCCTTGGTGCCCTCGTCGTACTGCACAGGGTTGACGAACAGTTGGTACCACACCACCTCCCCTTGCTGGTTAACCAGCGGCAATTCAAATTGCTGTTGCACCCCTTGTGCTGCGCGGACAAACAGTTGGAATTGGCCCCTGTAAAATTCTTCGGAAACCACTTCTTTGAGCAGTTCAATAATGGGGGTTCCTACAATCGTGTCAAAACCAAACTGCTCCTTGAGCACCTCCACGAGGTTTTGGTTCACCGAAGTCACATTGAATTTCTGATCAATGGTGAACATGAGTAGGTAACGGGTTGAATTGAAAATCGATTCCAATTTGGCCGACTGCACGAGCGCAGAACGCTGGTATGCTCTCACCTCTGATACGTTCAAGTAAATGCACCGCAGGCCCACAAGTTGACCTTTGGCGTTGGTCTGAACCGAACCGCCACCGAGCATTTTCAACTCCGAACCGTCCTTACCAGTGAAGGTTAATTCGTTTCGATCGCCCACCAACCAGTGCTTCCAATCCTCGATGTTTTGGCCCTCCGGAAGTGACGCAATTTCTTGGATGTTGATCGCCTTGAGGGATTTGGCGTCGTACCCCAGTGTGGAGAAAAACGCCGGGTTAGCGTACGTGATTCGCCCTTCCTCATCCACCAAGAAAACCAAGTCACTCGCGTTGTCCAAGATGTCGCGGTACCGCTCTTCGCTGCGACGCAATTCCTGTTCCGCCAAACGAATATCTGTAATGTCTCGGCCCACCAAAACAAACCCCGTGCCCTCTCCTTCTTCGTTTTGCAATGCCGCAATGGAAATCAGCATCTGGAACACCTCTTCACTCGCCCGTCGGCCCGCAACTTCACCTGCATAGTACCGTTGCTTGCGTAAGTCCTCCATGATCACCTCGAAATCCGCTGGGTTTTCAAGGAAATCGTGCCCTTTCAATTGCATCGCGTCTTCGGCCGTCATTCCAAATTCCACAGATGCTGCGTGGTTGAATTGGATGATGTTGCCCTCCGCATCGAAGGCCATGATCATATCGATGGAGCTTTCGATGATGGAACGGTTGAATCGCTCCGCCCGCATCAACTGCTTCTGCGTTTTGCGGTGTTGGTCAATTTCTTCCTTGAGCAAAACATTGGCCTCCTCTGCAGATGAACGCCGCATCTGTTCCCGTACCAACTGCATGCGGGTGGACAAGTCATTCACCGTAACCTGCACCGCAGGCTGGTTATCAAAGAAGCTCAGCACCATTTGAACCCCAACTTCCCGCACTTGCCCATTCGCTTGAAGAATGGAAACTTCCAAGTAAGCGGTTTTCTCGCCGGCCAAAATGCGTCCCATATCCTCGGTAATCCGCACTTGATCCCCAGCCTCGAAAAAATCAGATAAGCGCTGGTTGTACACTTCCTCCTCGTCCCGAATGGCCAGGATTTCCAAACCCGCTTGGTTCGCGTAGCGGATGTCACCTTGGACGACCAAAAACAACCCAAACGGATTGGTCTCCACGAGCAGCCGGAACCGTTCCTTGGTTTGAAGAAGATCCTTTGAAATTTTCCGTTTCTCCGTGATGTCCAACAACGCCAATGCAAAATTCTCGCTGTCTTGGCCCACCCGGGTCATTCTTCCCTCCACCACCAACTGCTGCCCCAAGCGATTAACGAATTCAAATTCAATGACCTCGCCCAATCGAACTGCCAGCCTTTTCCAATTGCGGACACCGAGCAAGGCCTCAAGGTCCACTTCTGTCAATTCCTGTGCATTGGAAACACCTATGACCCTCCAAAGCTGAGGGTTAGAATCCATCACCTTGCCTTGATTCACCAAG
>CALKYI010000395.1 GCA_938003665.1 uncultured Flavobacteriales bacterium | reverse complement strand
GCTTCCGTCGGCGAGTTCCACGTCGGTCAAGACGTGCCCCAAGCCTTGCACCCAATCCGCCTCGCCGCCCCAGGTGATGCTCGTTCCTGACGCCTCCTCAAGGGTGTAGACGGCTTCTTTGATGCGCTTGCTTCCGATGGAGTCGAGTATGCCAGCGGAGGAGTGTGCACGGGCCACGAGCGTGTCCGCTACGGGCCGCGCCATGAAGGTCACGGCAATCTGCGGGTCGTGCTCCGGAAAGGCAATGTCGCGCACCACGCCTTCACTCAACTTTTCACAGCCGGTGATTCCGAGGGCCAAAACCAGAAGGAATAAAAGATGCTTCATGGGATCAGAATTCTGCGCGCCACGCAATGGAGGGGATGATGGGGAAAATGCCGTATTCCCGAATGGTTCGGGACCCGTCTTCGTTTTCATCGACCAAGGAGAAGAACGGATTCAGGTTGTTGTAAACGTTGTACACGCTGTAGATGAACGATCGGGTGTAGGCCTTCTTTTCTTTGACAAACGTCAATGAGACATCCGCCCGGTGGTAGGGGCTTGTGCGGTACGCGTTTTTGGCACTCGGGATGTCGACGTCGAAGCCGTACAGCTCAGGTGTAAGCCCGGCAAAACTGGCGGGAACGAAGGCCCGGAACGTCGACTCAGGCAGCGTGAGGGCCCGTCCCGTCCCGTACACCCACGTCGCCGAAAAATCGATGCGGTCAGAAAAGCGGTGCATGAGCACCACGGAAGCGTCGTGGCGTCGGTCGTACGTATACGGGAACCAGTTGCCACTGTTGATCTCGTCGAATTGCCGCTCCGCCCAGCTCAGCGTGTAGCCAATCCACCCGGTGGTGCGGCCTTGTTTTTTCTGAAACAAGAATTCAAATCCATAGGCGGTGCCGATGCCTTGCGTCACTTGGTCTTCCCATTCGGCGTTGATGGTGTTGCTGAAGCTCGCACCTTCCCGGTAACTCAGCAGCCCGTCCATGGCTTTGTAATACCCCTCCACGCTGCATTCAACCCCGCCAAAGGTTTTGGCCCAACCGGCGGCCCATTGCTGGCTTGATTGGGGGTCCACCCGGTCCGTTGCGGGCACCCATAGATCGGTCGGGAGCGAAAGGCCTTCGTTGGTGAGGAGGTGGACGAATTGGTTCATGCGGGCGTATGACGCCTTGAGCGCCCCGCCGCCGGGTAGCCGGTAATTGAGCGCGACGCGCGGCTGCAACGATGCAAACGACGCGCCGTTGACTTTGAGCAGCGCCCCGTGGAGGCCCACGTTGGCCCGGAACCGCTCAGAGAAGGTGATCTCGTCTTCGATGTACACGAATTGCTCGACCGACCGTACGGCCTCCGCACCAAGCGTGGTGTCGATGCTGGGAAAGCTTTGGCCAAATTCCGCTTGGAATGTGGTAGCGCCGGGGTTGAATTGGTGCAGGGTGATGTTGCCGCCGAACCGCAAGTAGTGCTTGTTGTTCACGGCACAATTGAAATCCATACGGGCGGCGTAATCCAAGATGCCGCTCTGGTACAAACTCGCAAACCGTTCGGTGGTGGAGTCGCTGGCGGCGTTTTGGGTTTCGGAAAACTCAATGCCCGTATTGAAAGCGTACTCGCTGCGGGTCACCGTCAAGTTTGAAAACAGCTTTGGCGTCCACTCGTGGTTCCACCGCGCGGCCGCGACGCTGTTGAACCAATCGAGGCCGAAGTCGATGGACGAGCGAGAGCTACCAAACTTCTCCGTCGAAGCGAGGCCAAAATAATCCGTCCCGTTGAAGAAGCTCAAGTAGATGCGGTCCCGGTCCCCGACGCGCCAATTGACTTTTCCGTTCAAATCGTAGAAGAAGTACCGGGGGTCGGTGGTGATGTCCGGGTTCTGGCTGTTGATGGAAGCGATGATGGGATTGACCAAAAAATCAATGTACGTTCGGCGTCCACTCAGCATGAACGAGGCCTTGTCCTCGACGATGGGACCCTCTACCATGAATTTCGAAGCGAGCACAGAGACATTCGCCGTCCCGTGAAATTCCTTCATGTTTCCGTCCTTCATGTTCACCTCCAGCACCGACGAGAGTCGCCCCCCAAAACGTGCGGGGAATCCGCCCTTGGTGATGGTCATTTGCTTGACGGCATCGGAGTTGAACACCGAAAAGAAGCCGAACAGGTGGCTCACGCTGTACAGCGGAACGCCGTCCAGCACGATCAGGTTTTGATCGGGACTTCCGCCGCGCACGTACAGCCCGGACGTGCCCTCGCCACCCGATTGAACCCCCGGCATAAGTTGCAGGCTCTTCAACAAATCGACTTCGCCGCCAATGGCCGGCAATCGTCGAACCTGGTCCATCGGGATTTCCACCTTGGACATCTGCACTTGGTCCTCAATGCGGTTGAATCCTTCCCCGGTCACCACCGCTTCATCGATGGCCACCCCGGCACTCAATTCAAAATCCACTTTGAGGTCCCCGTTCAATTCGACCTCATACGTCTGCGGCGTGTACCCGATGTACGAGACCGTCAGCCGGTGTTTCCCAGTGGGCAGGGCGATGGAATAAAATCCGAAGGCATTGGTGCCCGTTCCGGCTTGTACCGTCTCGCACCAAAGCGTCGCGCCTAGGAGCATCTCACCGCTGGCAGCATCTTGCACGTAGCCGCTGAGCTGGTGCGATTGAGAAAAAGAGGTATGGCACAGGAGCAGAAATAGGCCGGCAATGACGCCGCGCACGCTCCAAGTCGATTGGGTTTTAGTGCCGTACGCTGAAGCGCTGGACCTGGTGTGTTACATCCTATTAGAAAAGGTACATTCCTTCTGCCCAATCAACCGTTGAAACAGTGAATGGTTTTGCCTGTTCTTGTCCACGCGCCATCAAGCGACCCTCAATACTCCAAATGCTCCAGCTGCCTCCGGCGTGGGTCAAGGCCACGTGATCGTGAGCAGGCACTGGATACGGCGCGCTCATTCGTTCATGATCGGTATCAGCAATTGACGACGGGTCGACCACTAAGAATTGGCCCATCAT
>CALKYI010000394.1 GCA_938003665.1 uncultured Flavobacteriales bacterium | reverse complement strand
CGTTGTTCAAGAGGTTCTGGAGGCTGTTTTCCACGTAGGTCTCCATGCGCTCCACCTGCCCTGCCGAGAACATGAACAAGCACGCGTCGTCGCAGTAGTCCATGTACGATGGCCATAAGATGGGCGCCGTGCAATTGACAATTTCTTGACCCGCTGGGCATCCGTATTGCGCAGCATCTGTTACCGGCGTGTCTGCCACGTCATCGGTGCTCGCGCATCCTCCATTGCCCCACGGGTGTTCCAAGAACAAGTAGTGTCCCACCTCGTGGGTGATGGTTCGACCCATGTTGTACGGGGCACTGATGGTGTTGCCGCCGCACGAAACGCTGCCGAAATACGCCGGATCGCACGTAACCCCATCGCCATTACCTGAACCTCCAAGCGGGGAATAGCCCAGCACGCCTCCTCCGAGCGGTCGTACCCAAAAATTCAAATAGCCAGCCCAATCACCGTCACTGTCGTTTTGGTCGTTATCCACTTCGTCCACAGTCACTGCGTAATCGCCATCGCTCAATCCATATCCGGCCGGATGATTGAGCGTTGCCAGGCAAAAACTGATGCAGGATTCCTGGTTGCTGATGCCGGGCCAAATGCTCGGTTGCAGGTCGTACCAGGTATCGATGTCCGGATTGTACGCCCCAAAATCTTCATTTAAAGTCTGGATTTGAGACAGCGCCATTTCGATGGCACAATCGAGGGGCACTCCGGTATTCTGAAAGTGGACTGCCACCGGAATGATGAGCGGCTCATCGCACTCGTCGCGGTTGCCGGAGGCGATGATTTCGTTGACCGCATCCACCTTGTCTTGGTGGAGCTTTTCAAACCCGGGCAACCCCATCATGTGGGCATGCACCGAGTCGGTTCCACAGGTGCGCTGACCTTGTGCGGCGGTGGAGAGGAACAGCAAAAAACTGATGCTGAAGAGAATGCAAATCGTACGCAAGGCGACGGAGGTTGGTTTCGTTTGCAAAGAACCGAAAAATCCCATGGATGGTTGCACCTCCGGAATTGCATGAAAATCACGAAATTGCGAACATGACAGGGACATCCATGCCGTTAGGTAAATATCGGGCTGCGATGGGGTTGGCGTGGGGAATTGCCTTCCTACTCGTCGCCTTTTCCACGCCCAAGGCCGCGGGACAAGCACTTGGCGTAACGGTCCAGAACGCCGTCAACCTCGGCGGAGGCTGTTACCGATTGACCAGCGCTTCAAGCGGGCAACGCGGTGCAGTCTGGTACTTCGGAACCGTGGACATCACCCAGAGCTGGGAAATGACGGCGGATGTGTACCTCGGAACGAGCAATCCAGGAGCGGATGGGATGGTGTTCGTGTTGCGTCCATTGACCGCTCCCACCATCGGAGGCGGTGGTGGATTGATGGGCTACGGAGGAACCGGTTGGACGTCGGCCATTGAACCGAGCATTGGCATCCAAATGGACACGTACCAAGGACTGGCCAACCACGCCGATCCGAATTATGATCACCTCGCCATCTTCCGCGACGGCATCGTCGACCACAACGACCCGGAGGAGTTGGCTGGTCCTGTGCCCGCTTTGACCACATTCGGTAACATTGAAAACGGACAGGAGTACCAGTTACGCGTCACCTACAATGCGACAACCGAACTGATGACCGTGTATTGGGATTGCGTCGAACGCCTTTCCACGACGGTGGACCTCGAGGACGTTCTGGGGGCCAGCGCCGTCAAGTGGGGCTTTACAGCAGCGACAGGTGGGTTGAGCAACCTGCACCGGGTATGCAACGCCAACTGGACAGAGGTGGAAGATGTGGTCGCGCCGGAGCCGGTCATTTGCGCTGGGGAATCCGTTGATCTCACGCTGTCGGACTATGCACTCAATCCGACGTGGACGCCGGATGTGGGCCTGTCAAGCACCGATGGTAACACCGTCACCGCGACGCTGGATGCAAGCCAGACCTACACAGTGACTTATGAAGACGTGTGCGAGGATACGTATACACTTGACGTGGAAGTGGAGGTCGTTGAGTTGCCCGATACCGGGTTGCCTTCCGACACCGTTGCTTGCGATGGCGCCGTCCTTGACTTGCCCAACGGCCCTTGGCCTGCGGGCATCACCGGCACGTGGGGCGATGGCAGTACCGATGAGAGCTATTCCGTCTCTGCGGCAGGAACGTATACCTTGACCTTGGAAGACGACGAATTGGGCTGCAGTGCATCGGCCACCGTCGAGGTCGTGGACGTCGTCTTGCCAGAATTGAGCTTGGGCGATGATCAAACCAATTGCCCTTACGAATCGGTGACGTTCGACTTCAGCACCAACGACCCCGGCATCAACTACACCTGGAACGGCATCCCCGGCACCTCCACCTACAGCACTGCGCAGGACGGCCCCTTGACCGTCGAGTGGGAACTCGCTGGATGCACCGAATCCGACGAAATCGTACTCAGCCACCACCCCACGTACCAAGTCACTTGGGAAGAAGACCCCGTGGTCTTGTGCTTGGATGAAGTAGCGACCATCCCCGCCCTGGACGAAAATTGGTCTGGGGGAAACGTCTCGTGGCTTTGGAGCGATGCGTCGGCCTGGAGCTCCCTCGATGTGAGTGAAGCCGGGATCTACAATGTGGACATCACCACGCCCAACTGTACGTTCTCCTACGACATCGAGGTACTCGATTCGCCCAACCAAGGAGTGAACCTCGGTGCCGACGTCTTGCTGTGTGCCGACGAATTGGCGGTTTTCACCAGTGGATACGATGCTGCTTCAACCTTTTGGATCAGCGGCGGTGATGCCGCAGGTTCGCAGGCAGCCTCCACCACCGTTGATGCAGAAGTTGCGACCGTAATCGCTGAAGTAAGCATTGGTGCATGCGTCGAGCGGGACACCGTTGAAGTAGCTCACGTGCCGTTCTTCGATGCCGGCCTCAGTGACGCGCTCGACCTGTGCCTGAACGACAGCGTATTGCTCGCAGCAGCGCCTGGCGCGGAAGCGAACGAGTGGAGCAACGGCATCGATGT
>CALKYI010000393.1 GCA_938003665.1 uncultured Flavobacteriales bacterium | reverse complement strand
GAAGTGCCGCACGAAAGGTGGACTCATCGTCGACGTCTTTGGAATCGAGGCCTTCCTGCCTGGTTCACAAGTCGACGTGAAGCCTATTCGTGATTTCGACGTTTACGTTGGAAAGCAGATGGACTTCAAGGTCGTCAAGATCAATCAAGAATTCAAAAACGTTGTCGTTTCGCACAAAGCGCTCATCGAAGCCGAGCTCGAGGAGCAAAAGCGCGTGATCATCAGCGGTTTGGAAAAAGGCCAAGTTCTCGAAGGCACCGTCAAGAACATCACTTCATACGGTGTGTTCGTCGACCTCGGCGGCATCGATGGATTGGTGCACATCACCGACATGTCTTGGGGCCGCGTCAACCACCCAGAAGAGTTGGTTGAACTCGACCAGCAGCTCAACGTTGTTATTCTCGACTTCGATGATGACAAGAAGCGCATTGCCCTAGGCATGAAGCAATTGACGGCTCACCCATGGGATTCAATGACCGAAGACCTCGTAGAAGGTGGTCGCATCAAGGGTAAGGTGGTCGTAATGGCTGATTACGGTGCATTTGTAGAAATTGCTCCTGGCGTTGAAGGCTTGTTGCACGTTTCTGAAATGAGCTGGTCACAGCACCTCCGCAGCGCACAAGACTTCTTGAGCGTAGGCGACGAAATCGAATGCGTCATCCTCAACATCGACCGCGAAGACCGCAAGATGTCCCTCGGATTGAAGCAGTTGAAGCAAGACCCTTGGGCCGAGATCGATCAACGTTACCCGGTCAACTCAAAGCAAAAGGGCATCGTTCGCAACTTCACGAACTTCGGTCTCTTTGTCGAGCTTGAAGAAGGAATCGATGGTTTGGTGCACATTTCCGACCTGAGCTGGTCAAAGAAAATCAAGCACCCATCTGAGTTCTGCAGCGTCGGTGATGAAATCGAAGTCGTAGTGCTCGAATTGGACAAAGACAACCGCCGCATGAGCTTGGGACACAAGCAACTCGAAGAAAACCCATGGGAAGTATTCGAGACCATCTTCGCAGTTGGGTCGAAGCACGCTGGTACCGTCGTAAAAATGGACGGCAATCAAGCAGTGGTCGCATTGCCTTACGGTCTTGAGGGTTCTTGCCACGTGAAGCACCTGCGCAAGGCGGACGAGTCCAACGTTGCTGTTGAAGAAGCTGCAGATTTCGTTGTACTCGAATTCAATCGCAATGCCAAGCGCATCACGGTGAGCCACACCCGCACATTTGAAGAAGCACCAGCTTCTGCTGCACCAGCCAAGGAGCGCAAACCGCGTTCTGGAGCAGGCAACAACCGCATGATGAATGAGGTGAATGCCAGCGTTGAGCGCAGCACATTTGGTGACTTGGATGTGTTGAGTGCACTGAAAGAGCAAATGGACGGCAACGACGCTCCTGAAGCGGCTGAAGTTCCGAAGGAAGAGAAGAAGCCAGCTAAAAAGGCGCCAGCGAAGAAAGCTGCGGCGAAAAAAGAGGAAGCACCTGAAGCTGCCGAAGCGACGGATGCTACTGAAGAGCCAGCAGAAGAACCGAAGAAGCCAGCGAAGAAGGCTGCAGCAAAAAAGCCTGCTGCCAAGAAAGCTCCGGCGAAGAAGGCTAAAAAAGCTGACGATGCCGACGCATCTGATGAGGCTGCGAAAGAAGAGAAGTAATTCACTTCTTACGTCTAAGGAAAAAAGGGAGGCCCGATGGGTTTCCCTTTTTCTTTGCCCATATCTTTGTATCCGATGGTTTCACAAGTCCTCATGGATGAATCGCTCTTCGAGCGTGTGGTTGACCGGTTGGCTCACCAGCTGCTCGAACACCATGATTTCAATCACTCCGATCTTATTGGCCTCCAACCGAGAGGGTACTGGTTTGCTCAAGTATTGCAACGTCGCTTGCAGGAGCTTCTGCCTGATGTGCAAATCAATTGTGGGGGACTGGATGTGACATTTCACCGCGATGACTTTCGCCGAAGGGAAAAACCACTCAGTCCCTCGTCGACGCATATGGACTTTCTGGTGGAAAACCGGAACGTCATTTTGGTAGACGATGTGCTGTTCACTGGTCGAACCATCCGAGCGGGCATGGATGCATTGCTTGCACATGGCCGGCCCAAATCCGTACAGCTCTTAGTTCTAGTAGACCGCAGATTCCAGCGAGAACTGCCCATTGAGCCGCAGTACATCGGTAAGACCATCGACAGCATCGATTACGAATACGTTCAGGTGGTGCAAGAAGAAGGCTCCAATCGGTGCCGAGTTATGCTCTTAAACGAAAAGCCGGAATGAATCACCTCAGCGTACGTCACCTCACCGGCATTCGGGGCTTGACCCTCAACGATGTGGAACTCATTTTCCAAGCAGCGAAAGAGTTCAAGGAGGTCATCAATCGCCCCATTAAAAAGGTGCCTTCCCTGCGGGATCTGACCATCGCCAATCTGTTTTTCGAAAACTCTACGCGCACTCGGCTTTCGTTCGAATTGGCCGAGAAGCGACTGAGCGCAGACGTGGTGAATTTTTCGTCCGCAAGCAGTTCAGTCAAAAAGGGGGAGACCCTTGTAGATACGGTCAACAACATCCTCGCAATGAAGGTCGATTTGGTGGTCATGCGCCATCCACATCCAGGTGCCCCACAATTTCTCGCCAACAAGGTAGACACCATCGTTGTCAATGCAGGTGATGGGACGCACGAGCATCCTACGCAAGCCTTGCTGGATGCTTTCAGCATGACCGAGCGACTCGGTGATGTGCGCGGCAAGAACATTGCCATCGTGGGAGACATTCGCCATTCACGTGTAGCCATTAGCAACATCCTGTGCTTGCAATTGCTCGGGGCTAATGTCCGGGTATGTGGCCCAAAAACACTGATCCCCAAGCACATTGCATCCATGGGGGTAGAGGTGAGCCACGATTTAGACGAAACCTTGGCTTGGTGCGATGTGGCCAACATGCTCCGGATTCAACTCGAACGGCAAGACGACAACGCGGTTCCGTATTTCCCAACGCTCCGTGAATACGCTTTGGGGTTTGGATTGGACCGAGCACGACTTGAACGATTGGACAAGGAAATCACCATCATGCACCCTGGTCCGATCAATCGAGGGGTGGAAATCACAAGTGCCGTAGCGGATAGCGAACACGCCATCATCCTCGACCAAGTAGAAAATGGCGTTGCCATTCGCATGGCTGTTCTTTATCTCTTGGCGTCGAATAAGTGAAACTCGATTCTTCTATATTTACAGCATACATCTGATTCATGAAGTTCACAACTGAAATCCGCGATCAAATCGCAATCATCACTTCCCACGTGGAAAAGTTGGATGCGTTGCATGCACCTGAGCTCAAAGGCGAACTCGTGCGTGTCTCCAAAGAAGGGACGAAATACATGGTCTTGGACTTGTCCGAATCTCGTTACTGTGACAGCTCTGGACTGAGCGCGGTACTCATTGGAAACCGTCAATGTCGTGATGCGGAAGGTCATTTTGTCCTGACCGGACTCCAACCATCGGTTGAGAAACTGGTCCAAATCAGCCAATTGGACAAGGTGTTGACCATTGTACCCACAGCTTCCGAAGGATTTGATTTGCTCGTGATGGAAATCACTGAATCAGAACTGAATTCCGACAACGATTAATCTCCATCCCCATGCGATACATTGCCCTCATTGCGACCGTTCTTGCCGCAGCAACCGTTCAAGCACAATGCGAACCTGACTTCGATTTCGGCGAAGCGGAATGGGGGGCGTCTCCCGACGCTTCGGTTGGAGAACAGTTTGACACCGCCTATGTGGACGTGCCGTATGCCGACGTCTTCCACGTACTGGTGCCAACAGATGCTTCCGCCATTGACCCCATGTTCCAACTTCCTTTGGATTCTGTAATCCTTATGGATGTGGTGCTGACGGATACGATTACCTTGGAACAGTACACACTCGAGGACATTGGCCTTGAAATCGTCTGCAACAACATGGGCTCTTCTCCAGATCCATGCACGTTGATTGCAGGTGCGCAGTACTGCGCTAGCCTCGAAGGCACGCCCACGGCTGGTGGTGTCTTCCAAATGAGCTTGGACGTTGCAGCATGGGTCACTGTATTCGGTGTTGGTGTAGCTCAGCCCTATTCATTTGCTGGCTACATCTTGGATGTCATTGGCGAGCCCATCAACAATGTAGGGTCATTGGACCATGCAGAATGGACGATCTATCCCAACCCAGCCAATGATGTGTTAACCATTGAAAAGGCATCACCTGGCGCTGTTGTTGATGTTTATAATGCATCCGGACAAGTGCTTCCTGTGTTGGAAAATCAAACCACAAACCGCGTGACCATCGAAACGACATCGTGGACGAACGGATTGTACTTCATTGTGCACCGAGACGCGCAAGGCAGTAGCACTCGACGCGTTGTTATCCAGCACTGAATAGAAGCCGCTGAATAAGCGGTTGTCGAGTGCAATTCGAAATCACCATTCTCGGCTGCGGCGCTGCTACGCCAACGTTGCGGCATGCGCCAACTGCCCAGGCCGTGAATTGGCAAGGCAAGTGGATTTTATTGGATTGCGGTGAAGGCCTGCAAACCAACCTGCGCAAGTACAAGATTCCCCTTCAAAAGATTGACCTTATTTGCATCTCCCATATGCATGGAGATCATGTGTTGGGATTGCCCGGATTGTTGGGAAGCATGAATCTCTTTGGTCGCGAGCGGCCATTGCGCATAGCCGGTCCTTCTGCGCTCGAGTCATACGTGCGTCAGGCACTTGCACTTACTGAGACGCATGTGCGTTTCCTTCTTGAGTTCATCGACTGCGCTCATTTAGATAGTGGCTCGGTAATCAAGTGGGGTGACAATGCCATTCGAAGCTTTGCCGTAAGACACCGAATTG
>CALKYI010000392.1 GCA_938003665.1 uncultured Flavobacteriales bacterium | reverse complement strand
GAAACGCTCGACGTGCCTGGTTGGAAGGCGTGGGTGCTGGAGGTGAAGTAGATCGATAGGCTTACTTGCGGCCCTTTTTCTTCTTCTTGAATTTGGCAAAAGGCGCTTCCTGTCGCTTGTTGGAGCTGGCAGCGCCCCTGCGATCTGAACGCGAGCGACGGCTGTAGCGTGGGTCGCCGTCGTCAACGGGTGCAAAAGGAGTGCGTTGGCTGAATTTCTTCTTGCCTGGCTTTTTGCGCTTGTCGTTTTCGGCGCGTGCGGGACGTTGGCGTTTTTCGAACGGGCGTCCCGAGGGGCGTCCGGCGCCGCGTCCAGTTGAACGTCCTGTGCTTCGTCCGCCGCCCTCATCCGTCCAGTTCAAATCCTTGCCGCGCGTCACGTGCAGTTTGGACAACTCGAGGCTCACGAGCCGGTTGAGCAGAGCGTCCTTGGACACCCCTTCAAACCGTTCTTGCATGGCAAACCACAAGTCCATGGGGAGCCCTTGGTTTTCCTCGCGCTCCATCACGACTTGGGCCCAGCGTGCCAAGCGCGCGGCCGCGATGGCCTTGGCATCCGGGATGGAAATGGGCTTGAAGTCGATGGCCAGTGCGTTTTCCATCCGACCGATGATGGCCTTTTCGCGCCGGCTGATGAAGGCGATGGATACGCCCTTCTTGCCCGCGCGAGCGGTACGGCCGGAGCGGTGGGTGTAGTAGGCGTTGTCGTTGGGCAGGTTGAAATGGAAGACGTGGGTCACGTCCTGCACATCGATGCCGCGCGCTGCCACATCCGTTGCGATGAGGACCTGCAGGTGCTTCAGCTTGAACCGCTTCATCACGCGGTCGCGCTGTGGTTGCGAGAGGTCGCCGTGGAGGGCATCGGCGCGGTAGCCTTTTTTCATCAGCCCCTCGGCCAATTCCTGTGTGTCGCGCTTTGTGCGGCAAAACACCACGCCGAAGAGGTCCTCATTCAAATCCATGAAACGGGTGAGCGCCTCGGCCTTGTCAGCATTGCGCACCATGGCGTAGCGGTGCTCGATCTGTTCGTTGACGGCCGTCTTCGGATCGATGCGGACTTCATACGGGTCCGACATGTACTGCTTGACCAAGCGCCGAATCTCCTTGGGCATGGTCGCGGAAAACAGCCACGTTCGCTTCGTGTCCGGCGTCATCGCCAAAATTGTATCGAGCTCTTCCTTGAACCCCATGTTGAGCATTTCGTCTGCTTCATCGAGGACGACGCATTCGATTTGGTCCAGGGCGATGGCTCCGCGCTTGGCGAGGTCGATCAACCGGCCGGGTGTGGCGATGACCACTTGGCACGCCTTGCGGAGTTGACTGATCTGCGTCGCGATGTTGGCGCCGCCGTAGACGGCTGTGGTGCGGATGCCTTCGTCGTATTTGGCAAACAGCTCAATCTGCTGGGCGATTTGCTGGCCCAATTCACGCGTGGGCGCCAGCACCAGCGCTTGCACATGCGGCTGGGACGGGTCGAGTCGCTCGAGGAGGGGCAGACCAAATGCCGCGGTCTTGCCTGTCCCGGTTTGCGCCAGGCCGATGAAGTCGCGTTCGCCACTCAGCAGGTGTGGGATGGCTTGCGCCTGGATGTCGGTGGGCGTCTCGAATCCGAGTTGCTCGATGGCTTGGAGGACGTTCTGTGAAAGTCCGAGGCGTTGAAATTGTTCCAAACGTTGGGGGATAGCGGAGCAGGCGAGCGGCGAGGTATTAACACCCAAAGGCCTGCAAATGAGCCGCGAAGGTAGGGCGGAAGCCGCGCCTTTTGACGGTGGGAACGCCCGTTCTCTGCACAATGGCATCGTGAAAGGTCGGGTTTTGGTCCACCGCGCATTCCCTATTGATGCAGTATCTTGCGGTAGATTTTAACGCAAAAACTTAGAAATCCTGGGAAGGTCACAGCAATCATTCGGTAAGCGAGAACGAGAATTGAAGCGCGAGAAGAAGCGCAAAGAGAAAGAAGCCAAAAAGTTGGCGCGGGCTGAAAACAAAAACAGCCTTGACGACGACAGCATGATTGCGTACGTTGACCAGTACGGTAACATCACCGATACACCGCCCGATCCGGCCGAGAAGGAGGAGATCAACGCCGAGGACATTGAGTTGGGCATCCCCAAGAAGGAAAAAATCGAAGGCGACGAGATCCGCGAAGGCATCGTCTCTTTCTTCAACCACGACAAAGGGTTCGGATTCATCCGCGACCTCGGCTCGGGCGAAAGCATCTTCGTTCACATCAACAACGTCCAAGGCGACGAGTTGAACGAAAACAACCGCGTCACCTTCGAAGTGGAGCAAGGCCCCCGCGGGCTCGCCGCCATCAAGGTGAACAAGGCCTGAGGGTTACTTTCCGATACAGAAATTACTAAAGATGTGATCCAGAATGTCCTCTGGGTCAATCTCCCCCGTGATGCTGCCGAGGTGATGCAACGCCTGGCGCACGTCACTGGCGACCAAGTCACCGGGTATGCCATTCTGCAATCCTGAGCGCGTCGCTTCAAGTGCGGTTCGTGCTTCTACCAAGGCTTCGTAATGGCGGAAGTTGGTCACCATGAGTGCGTCTGAAGCGTGGCTTTCGCTGCCCCATTCTGCAAGCCAGTTCTTCAGTTTTTCGACGCCCAATCCTTGGGCGGCGGAAATGTGAAATTCGAGCTCGCGCCGCTCAACGGGTGCCGCAGCGAGGTCTGTCTTATTCCAGACAATGGCCGTCTGGGCCTCGGGTCGAATGGCGGCCGCCTCGAGCGCTTGGTCCACGGCTTCAGTACCGTCGATCGAAGCGTCAAACAAGTACAGCACGATGGATGCGCCTTGGGCTTTATCGAGGGCGCGGCGGATGCCTTCGCTCTCGATTTCGTCGGTGGTTTCGCGGATGCCTGCGGTGTCGATGAAGCGGAACTTCTTGCCGCCGATGATGCAGGTGTCCTCGATGGTGTCGCGGGTGGTGCCGGCGGTGGCGCTGACGATGGCACGTTCGTCACCGAGGAGCGCATTCAAGAGGGTGGACTTGCCGCGGTTGGGCGCGCCGATGATGGCGACGGGGATACCTTCGCGGATGGCGTTGCCAGTGCGGAAGGAGTCCGCCAACGTCCCCACTTTGCCGAGCAGGTCGCCGAGCAGCGCATCGAATTGACTGCGGTCTGCAAATTCCACGTCTTCTTCCGCGAAGTCCAATTCCAATTCAAGCAGTCCAGCGAAACCAATCAGTCCCTCGCGCAACTCACCGATGGCGCGCGCAAAATCCCCGCGCAGTTGGTTCATCGCAAGGCGATGGGCCCCGGCGTGATCGGCGGCGATGAGGTCGCCTACGGCTTCTGCTTGCGTCAGGTCGAGCTTGCCGTTGAGGAAGGCCCGCGCCGTGAATTCGCCCGGCCCGGCGTGCCGGCAACCCGCGTCGATGAGCCAGCGGACGAGTTCGGTTTGGATGAAAGTGGAGCCGTGGACGGCGATTTCTACGGTGTCCTCGCCGGTGAAGGTTCTGGGCGCCCGAAACACCGTGGCGAGGCATTCGTCGAGGACTTCTTCGCCACGCACGATTTTGCCAAACGCCGCCTTGTGGCTTTCGAGGCTTTCCAAGTCCCGAGAAAACAAGCCGTTGGCGATGCGAATGGCCTCCGGTCCAGAGACGCGAACGACCGCGATGCCGCCCATTCCGGCCGGCGTCGAAATCGCGCAGATGGTTTTTCCATCAATTGCTCCAACAATTCCTCGGTTCATGGCGCGAAATTCGACTAAATTCGCGGCGCGAACAACAACCGATTCCCATGAGCGTACTCGTCAACAAGCATTCAAAAATCATCGTCCAAGGTTTTACAGGCGGAGAAGGAACATTCCACGCCGGTCAGATGATCGATTACGGTACGCAAGTGGTTGGCGGTGTAACCCCTGGAAAAGGCGGTCAGGAGCACTTGGGTAAGCCGGTGTTCAACACCGTCAGCGAAGCGGTTGAAGCGACCGGTGCCGACACCAGCATCATCTTCGTGCCGCCAGCATTTGCAGGCGACGCCATCATGGAAGCTGCGGACGCAGGCATTCAGGTCATCGTGGCCATCACCGAGGGCATTCCCGTAGCGGACATGACCAAGGTCAAGGCGTACATCGACCAACGCGATTGCACCCTCATAGGCCCGAACTGCCCCGGCATCATCACAGCAGGCGAAGCCAAAGTCGGGATCATGCCCGGCTTCATCTTCAACCCCGGCCGCATCGGCATCGTCTCCAAGTCCGGAACGTTGACCTACGAAGCGGTGGACCAAGTGACCAAAGCAGGCATGGGCCAATCAACGGCCATCGGCATCGGCGGTGACCCCATCATCGGCACCACCACCCTCGAAGCGGTTCAGCTCTTGATGGCCGACGATGAGACCGACGGCATCATCATGATCGGTGAAATCGGCGGCGACCTCGAGATCAAAGCTGCGCGTTGGATCCAAGAACACGGCACCAAGCCCGTGGTCGGATTCATCGCAGGCGTCACGGCACCCAAAGGCCGCACCATGGGCCACGCAGGCGCCATCGTAAGCGGAGAGGAGGAAAGTGCCGAAGCCAAGAAGCGCGTGCTCCGCGAGTGCGGCGTGCACGTCGTCGACAGCCCGGCCGACATCGGCGAGAAGATGGCCGAGCTGTTGGCTTGAGGCCTTACCCGATTTCGCGGTTGACGGGGTGGGGCACCGATTGCTTCCACCGTCCGGCGGTCATGTCCGGAATGTCCATGCGCTTGGAACCGGCGGCCACAGAGGCTTCTGATAGCGCGCCGACCATGGACCACATCGCCCCGTCGTAAACATTCAGGTCGAGCGGTTGTCCGAGGTTCAAGCACCTGATCAACCGGTACATCATCACGAAATCCATCCCGCCGTGTCCTTGCGGGTGCTCCGCCGCCAACTTCTGGAGGCGGTCCCAGAGCGGGTGTTCGTAGCGGTCTTGGTATTCGGCTTTTTCGGCGTCTTCCAACCAGCGGTGACCACCCCAGTCGGCCCCGTGGTCGATGTACAACCGGGAAGGGTAGCCGTAGTGCGTGGCCTTCGAGCCGACGACCTTGTCAAGGCGGTTGTACGGCCGCCCGCTGTGCACGTCAAACTGCAGCATGATCGAGCGGCCTTTGGCGGTCCCGATCAATGTGGTGTTCACGTCGCCGCAAATGACGTCCTTGGCCATCTTCCGCAATTCCTTGTCTTTCGAATTGCGCAAGGCTTCAGACAAGGCCGCTTCCTTCGAACTCATCGAAGTGATGTGCGTCAAGGTGTCCCCGCGCAGGATGTCGAAGTACATGCAGACCGGACCCAATCCGTGGGTGGTGTAAAGGTTACCGTTGCGTGCAAGGTGGTGCTTGAGGCGCCACTGGTCTTCGTAGTACGTGGGGTCGAGCATCAGGGCGCGCAGGTCGTGGAGGTATGCGCATTCGGCATGGGTGACCGTACCAAAGACGCCGTCTTGGATCATGTTGAGCAGCCACAATTCCTCGCGGTTGTAGCAGCAATTTTCCAGCATGATGCAATGCCGCTGGGTTTCCTCGGCCACCTGGACCAATTCCACGCAGGCCTCCGGCGTGTATGCGATGGGCGCCTCCGACGCCGCGTGCATGCCGCCGCGCATGGCTGCCACCGCCATCGGCGCGTGCAGTTCCCAAGGGGTACAGATTAAAGCCACGTCCGCCACGTCGTCCGACATGGCCTCCATCCAAGCGTCCGGTGTGCCGGTGAAGACCCGGGGCGCGGATTGTTGGAATTCAGCGATCTGCTGTTGGGCGCGGCCGATCTTGGCGGGATTGATGTCACTGATGGCCGTGATTTCAGCATGGCCTTCTTGCACGAGCCAATTGAGCATGTCAATGAGGCTTTGGCCGCGGTTGCCCAATCCGAAGACAGCGACGCGTACCCGCGAGATGGGGGCGACGGAGAGGTCAAAGGCACTGCCGGTAAGGCCGGCGGTTTTGATTTTGGTGGCGAGGACTTCATCCAAGGAAGCCGTTTCGGTGGGGCGGGAAAACGAACTCAGCACGCCGCCGAGCCCAAGCAAGCCTCCCACCCGAAGAAAATCGAGTCTGCGCATGTTCCGAAGATAGGCAAAGCGGCGCCTTACGCTTTCAATTCGTAGACTCCGGGTTTGCGGGGCGTTAAGACGAGTTCGGCCAAACGTTCTGCGTCGCCCTTGCGCTTGACAAAGTCTATGTGGGACGTGTCAATCCAAAGGATGCGCGACCCGCGCGCGTACCGGTAATGCCGTTGGTAGTGGTAAGCGATTTTGTCGAGGTACTCCTGTGGCATGTCTTGCTCATAGGATCGACCTCGTTGCTTGATTTGTCGCCGAATTTTTTCGGCGTTTGGGTCGAGGATGGCCACCACTTCCGGCTTGGCAATTTGAGCGTCCATCAGCTTGAACATGGTTTGAAACAAGCGGAATTCTTCCGCGGGCAAATTGGCCTTGGCAAAAATCTGGGACTTCACAAAGCTGTAGTCCGCAATCAACAACTGGCGAAACAGGTTGCGCGCGCCCAACCGCTCGCGCAGCTGGCGGTACCGATCGCTCACAAAGGCCAACTCCACACTCAAGGCAAATCGTTCCGGGTCGGCGTAAAACTTCTCCAAAAACGGATTCTCCTGGAATTGTTCCAACAATAAATCCCCCTCGAGGTGTTCTGCTAACCACGTGGCAAACGTGGTCTTGCCAGCGCCAATATTGCCTTCAATGGCGATGTATGCGTAAGGTGATTTCACGTCGTGGTTTCCAGGCGTTGAACAGCGGATTCGTCGGTACAAGTTCGCAACAATTCCGCTACCGTGGGGCTGCCCGCAGTCAATTGCAGCTCAGGCGCCAGCTCCGCCAACGGCGCCAGTACAAACCGGCGCAGGTGCATCCGAGGATGGGGCAGGATCAAGGCCTCCGTTTCCATGCGGACCCCTTCGACCGCGAGTAAGTCGAGGTCGATGGAACGCGATTGGTATCCCTCGGCCTTGGCAGCGCGGTGCCGGCCCAGCTTCTGCTCGATGGTCAACAATTTCTCCAATACGTACAGCGGCTCAATGTCCTCCGGCAATGAGATCGAAATGACTTGATTCAAAAAGGCAGGGGTGCCGGGCGCCATGCCCCATGCGGGGGTTTCGAACCGGCTTGAACGCTCCTGAACACAGGGAAAGGCCAGTTGAATTTCATTCAACGCCGCGTCGAGCAGCGCGTGGCGGTTGCCCATGTTGCCGCCCAGTCCAATGAAGTGCCTTCGGTTCATTCAGCAAAATTGGGTAAAAATGCGGGGCGTGCAGCGGAGCATCGTATACTTTTGCGCAAAACCCTGATTTCATGTCATTCTTAAAGAACGTCGCATCCTCATTTGTCGGTTCGACTTTGGCTTTCCTCATCGCAGGAACCATTTTGATTTTTGTATTCATAGGCGCCTTGGTGGGCGGATTGGTGTCGGCTGCGGCCGGCGGCGATGCCACCGAGCAGGAGGCCGTGAGCAAAACGAATACCGTCCTCAAAATCGACTTTAGCCAGCCGATCACGGAGCGGTCAACTAACGATGCGAATTTTGATTTGACGGGGTTTGAATCGAATTCTACCATGGGACTGCGGGACTTCACGGAAGCGCTTCAAGAAGCCGCCGAAGACGAAGATGTCGAAGGCCTGTTTTTGAATTTCGAATCAGTGGCGGCTGCGCCCTCTACCATTGCTGACCTGCGGGATGCCCTCGAAGCCTTCAAATCTTCCGGCAAATGGGTCGTGGGTTGGGCAGAGAGCATGAACATGGGCGCGCTTTATCTCGCATCAACTGCTGATGAATTGTACCTGCATCCCAACGGTGGAGCGGACTTCGCTGGCATGCGGTTGCAGACCACTTATTACAAAGGCATGCTCGAGAAGCTCGGCGTCGGCATGACCGTGCTTCGCGGTCCGGACAACGAATACAAAAGCGCAGTGGAGCCCTTCACCCGCAAAAGCATGAGTGCCTCCAACCGAGAGCAACTGACCGCATTGCTCGAAGACATTTGGTCGGAAGTGCGCGGCGGCATTGCTGAGGGCCGGGGCATCTCTGAAGAGCGGTTGGACGAGGCTGCTGAAAACTTGGCCTTGCGCACAGCAGAAGACGCAGTGGAGTGGGAGTTTTTTGATGGTTTGTTGTACGAGGATGAGCTCAAAGAGCGGATCAAAGAATTGCTCGATGGGGAGGAGCCGGTGTACGTGGGCTTGGGGGAATACATGAATCCCGATCCGATGGAAGGCTTTGCAGCAGAATTTGATTTCAGCATTTTCGAATCGATGAACGACGCATCCTACGGCGAATCCGAAGAGGCGGAACCCCTGGGGGGATCGCTCGCGGTCATCTACGCTACGGGCGGCATCGAAATGGGCAATGGGGACAACCAAACCATTGGTTCCGTCACGCTCGCTGAAGCCATCCGCGAGGCACGCCTCGCACCCGACGTTGAAGCGGTCGTTTTGCGCGTGAGCAGCCCCGGTGGTTCGGCCCTCGCCAGCGACATCAT
>CALKYI010000391.1 GCA_938003665.1 uncultured Flavobacteriales bacterium | reverse complement strand
AGAAAGACCGTCAATGTGCACAGTGCGGGTGGTTTCACACGGGTTGAAGCAAACAACTACGTAGGTACCATCCGTATTCTCTGTGGCTACAGCCATCACCTCTGCGTCCTCGCACTCACTAGCGAGGACCGTTGCTCCGGGTCGGATGAACTTGCTGAAATGGCACATCACGTCGTACAGCGGCGTGAAGTATACTTCGTCTTGTTCCGGATCAACAATCACGGGCGCTATGCACCAATTTTTGAACCAATTCGGGCCACCCTGACGGTCCAACACCATATTCCAGTCCACCCAACCGTTGACCCAGTGGTTCAAGCAACCAATGATGTCACGCGCGTATCGGTTCACCGGGGAATACTTGGGGTGCAAATACTTTTTTTCCTCCTCTCGCCATGTGAATCCCCAGTCGGTCGCCTCTTTGCGCCAGTACCAGTCGTCGTCTTGCCAAACAGGCACCTCCGCATCGATGCACTCCTCCGTCTGGCTGAGCAATCTTTCCGGAGCCGCTGCATGCGCTCGGTCCAATTCGTCCGGGAAGTAGTCGTAGGTGCTCTCGTACCAATGCACTGCCGTACCAGCGAAGTGTTTCGCACTGGCAGAATCCCGGTACATCGAGGCCGTCCACTCGTTGAGACCTGCGCGGTTCTGGTCGTAGCCGAGAACGTTCAGGTGTCCTAAACCATTGGACTCAAGTGCTGGGCCCAAATGCTCCTGAACGAATTCCGTCATTTCGTCCGGCGTGTAGAGCATGCTTTCCCAGTTGTTGCCGTTGCCGTGGGGTTCATTCTCCACTGTAAAGCCCCACAATGGGATGTCGTTTTTCTGACATTCCTGGGCGTACTTGACGAAAAACTGCGCCCATGAAGGCTGCATTTCCTTCAACAGCCGTCCCCCGACCCAATCGCCGTTGTCCTTCATCCAAGGCGGTGCGGTCCACGGTGAAGCAATCAGTTCAAAACCGTCTACTGAAACCTCTTGAGCCGATTTGATCATGGGGAACAAGAATTCATGCTCCTGTTCCATGTTGAAATGCTTCAGCTCGAGGTCGCCCTCCACTTCTGCGTAACTGTAGTGGAACCGCGAGAAGTCACACGAATTCATGTGCGTGCGGGTCAAACTGTAATTAGCCCCCTCTTCAGCGAAATACGCTTCGATGATTTTGGCTCGTTGCGCTGGACTCAATTGGTGAACGAGGTAGGCAGAGGCATCCGTAAAGGACCCGCCAAATCCGTTGATGGTTTGCTTGCGGCGATCGGGATGTACGTGCAACCGTATTTCTTCAGGATGCGGCGCATTTCGCAGGTCTACTGTTGACTCGGGTACTTGATGAAACCGGCCACCCTGCCGACTGGATTCGTACACTGCCTTTTGGAGTTTGCCTTCCTTCATGCTCGAGGAGTTGTTCGCGTTGAAAAAGGATTTGACCACGTCAAATGCCGCTTTTGGCTGACGGTGAATGTCCACGAGCCCCCAATGCTCTTCGTTGGCGTCGCTATCGTATGGCACACCGCTGCTCGCAGGGGCCACTCCGCCTGCATCTTGCACATCCGCTCGCCCTGCTTTCCACCAGCCATCGGTGAAGGAGAAAACGGCGGCACCGGCGCACCGGACTGAGTCGGAGAACAACGGCGCCAACAGCGCTTGGGTGGCATCTGCTTGTGCCCGTTCATTAGGGCCTTGGTCATAACCCAACACCGACGTCGACATGTAGCTGTCGGCACCAATTTCAGAGAAGTACATCGGCTTGTCGCTGCGCTCGGCGAAATCCATGGCAGCGGTGTACGATACATCCCAACGGTAGACATTGAGTCCCCAAAGGTCGATGTTGGGAAGTGCAGCGAGCAACTCCACCTCTGGCACTTCGCCGTGGGCAGTGGCTACCGGATGATTTGGGTCTTCCGTGTGGATGGCATCAACGGCAGCTGACAAGGCATCGTACCACGTTTGGATATCACCCCCAAACCACTCAGGGTGGAAATTGTACTCGTTTCCCAGTTCCCAAACCAAGATGGCGGGATGGTCCTTGAACCTCTTGACATAATCAATGAATGTTCCTGAACGAATATCGAATGTACCGCCCTGGTTGTATCCGAAGCCCATGATGACACGCACGCCCGCCTCGCTGATTTCATCGAGCACTTCTTTGGAGTCAATGGGCTCGTACACGCGGATGGTGTTGACCCCCAACTCGTTCATCAGGGCTAAGTCGTTTGACAAGTTGGAAAAGCTTCGAACGGAATCCCCAATGGCTACAGGATGGTAGCACACGCCTTTGATGCGGTAGATGCCATCGGTCGTGTGAAGCTGCTGATCCACGGTCCAAACCTTTGAATCCGCCTTCGAACCACACGAAACCAAACCGGTGAGGAGGATGCCTGTCGCGACAGCCAATGAGATGTAACGAAAGTTTTTCATGCTTAGCTCAGTGATGTGCTGGGTGCAAGACGTGACGATTCAGCAGCTCAGTCTCCCCGGAATACGAGCATTGAATGGGATGCCCATTGCGGGTCAGCCCATTGAACACACCGTGCTTGACCAACGGCCAAAGGGCGTATTTCGCCTCACCATCGACTGTGAACAGGCCAAAATGATTTTCAGAATCAGTGGGATTGGCAGCGCTCTTCCAAGGCTCATCAAACGCCTCGAAATAGAAGCAACTGATGCCCGCACTCTGGGTCCAATCGCGCATCCCTTGGTAAAACAGGGCTTGCTTGTATTCGTCTGCTGCCCTTGACCCCTCCGGGCCGTAGAAACCATCGCTGATGCTCGCCCAACCCGTTTCACCAATGTGGACGGGCTTGTCCTCATCAATGCTTTGCACATACGCCACAACTTGGGCGTATTGGTTTTGGCTGTAAGCGACGGCTCGAGCCATGGCATTTTCTACAGCACCATTGTTGCCTTCGCCGACTTCTTCTCCACCCAAAGCTTCACCGCTCCAAAACACCGGGTTGTAATGCGTATCATGAAACGGGTACGTGTGCATGGAGACATAATCAACCGCCTTGATCAGCGAATTCAAATCTTCGTTGTGGTATTCCGCACCGCCGCCGCCCCAAGAGGCAAAATTGTCCGAGCTGGTGATCCAAACGTCCGAAGGCAAGGTGCCGTTGGCCTTCAAACCCTGCAAATGGTTCACCCAACGGAGGATTACACTTGGAGCCACAAAATAAGACGCCGCCCAGTGCACCATCGCTTCATTGCCAACGGCGATGACTTTGACAATGTCTGGAAACTTCGCTGCCAGTGCGACGGCGCGTTCAATTTCTTGTGCGTTCGCTTCCGCGTCCTCCACACTGTGATTGGGTGCATCTGTCCATGCGCCTGCACAATCAATCCACGCTCCGAGCATGACGTACATCTCGAAATTGTTGTCCTCTTCCTTCAATTCATGAATCGCCTGCACCACGTTGCCAGCATGTGGGAGTTGCACGTTGTACGTGCGCAAGAATCGGATGCCCATGGCGTGAAGGATTTTCATGTCTTCCTTCAACTGATCCAATGTTGGCTGTTCCGAGCGACTCAGGCCGCGGTAACCTCCGTAAGAAATCGCGGGGAAACTGGGGTTCCCGAGTAGGTCAGCGGCTGTACGGTCGTTCGTCGTTTTCATTTCATTTTCCATTCCACAGGAAGCCAAGGCCCCCATAAGCACCACCATAAAGCACAGGGCCCAAATCGGTAGCTTGAAGCCTATAAATCTAGGATTCGAACGTGAGAATCGCCACATCATCGCTGGATTAAGCGGTGACCGTCAATCGCACGACCTCGTGCAACCTGCGGAAAATCTTGCGGCTTGTCTCGTGGTCCAACGCCAACCCATCGACGTGGGTGGTACGTCCATCGTTCCAAGCGATTTCAATGCCTTTCTGTGCACCCCGTTGATGAACTACCGGTACTTGGCATACGGTGTATACGAGGCTGTCCGCATCCAACTCAATCGTTTTCGTTTGCTGCGCCACATCAACGTACTCAAATACCGCAGGTTCCTTGAGGAATTCCTCAGCGTGCATCAGGGCGCGATCAAATTGAAGCTGCCCCCCTTGTACCCGAACGCCGAGTTCTCCAAAGCGGCATAGCAAATCTTCCTTCACCTGTCCGGTCATACCAGGCTGTTGAGCACCTTTTCCGCCCGGTGTATGCGAATACGGGTCGGTTGGGAACGCGCCGTACAACTCAGGTGATTTGTGTGCACCGATGCCGGCGTTGATTTCGAAGTAGTGGTCAAACAGACGGCCCACCACATCATCACTGGCTCCCGATTCTACGGCGGCCTTGGTCACCTCGAATGCTGCCAATCGAAGCTTGGACACCATGTGCCAGTAAATCGACCCCAAGCCCTCGTAGCCGAAGAACGTACCTGAACGGCCGGTGAACGCTTTATGATTGAAAATCGCTTCGTAAGCGGCCTCAACCTCAGATTGATGAGCAGCGACAAGGGATTGATAGGAATCTGGGAGCGTTTTTAATGCCGCACGCAAGGCGTTGACGTTGTTGAAATTCCCGTTGAAGTGGTACCCTCCGTTGCAGTCTTGTGTTACAATGTCGGCATTTCCATCGGCGACAAGCTTCGACAACAGCGGTGACTGTGACACGACATCGTGATCGACGTTGTTCTTTTCCAAGAACCGAGGGAGGGACTTATTTGGGTACAGGATGTAGCTGTATTGATCCTCGCGGAAAAGCGCACTCGCTTTGAGTGCATCCAAGACCCCTAGGCTTTCCTCTGCATCTAACAAGCCCGCGCTCAACACGGCCACTTGCCCCTCCAGCATTTCAGGCAAATACGTGATGTCCAAGCCACCATCGGGCTGTACGGTCACCAAATTGTACGCGTGGTAAAGCCCATCGTCCCGTTTGTTGGCGGCAATCGAATGCTCCAAGTACGCCACCGCTGAGTCGATGAAATCAGCCAGGTCGGACAACTTCAATGCGGATTTATGCCCACCAAAATTCGAAGTGTAAATCTGCTCGCGGTAGTCACTCGCAGCGCTGCCCAACCCATCGAGGATGGTCCGCCGCTCTGCATTGGTCATGCGAGGGGATGAAAGCACCTCCTGATTGGATAAGGTCGCCTTCATGCGCTTGAAGCAGGCCAACAGTTCGTCCGACACCTGCACTTCCTCGTGGCCGGTTGCTGCCAATACGTTTTGGAAGTACACCATGAAGCGGCGCAGGTAGTACAGGGTAACCATGGAAACCCCGTTGCCAACGAGTGCGTTGTTGGCATCGTTCCATTCGGGGCGCTGGGTGTTCATCCAAATGCCCCCTTCAGGAATGAAATTGGCCACTTTGGCCAGCATCGTCGCCATGATTTTCTCAACGAAATTCACTTTGTAGATGAACACGTGAGCTTCACGCAGCAAGGCTCCATCGCCGCCAATCTCGTCCTTCTTGAAGCCAATTCGGGCTTCGCGCTCGTTATCGAATTCAATGGTGTTCTTTGGATCCTTGAGCAATTCCTCGTACGGCTTGATGCGGTAGGGCACGTTGGCGTACACAAAAGAGTCGTTGGCGAAATATTCGTCGAGTTTCTCCGGGCAATAGGCTTGCAGGAACTCGAGGAATTTCAAGAGGTAAATGATCTGGTGGTCACCCCAGTATCCGATGTAAGACCAGGGGTTATCGGGTTCAATGGTCTCCCACTCAAACCCGTCCTTGAAGACGCGGTATGGATTGTAGCCATCAAAGGTCGTCGCGTTCAAAAACTTAAAGATCATCCCCTCAATGAACTCAGGGTATGAGTGCACCAGCGCTTCCCAGTTTTGGAAGATGTCCCGCCAGTTGCCCTGGTAATCCAAGATTTTGGAGCCGTCGTCTTCGTTTCGCAGGTTAATGCTAAACTTGTTCCAAGGACGGCTGGGGTCGCCGTGACGGCGGCTGAACTTTAACGGCAGGTATTCCGCGCAAAGTCGCTTGAAATTTAAGTCGTCGTCTGCTTCCGCTTGTTCTTGCAGAAAGAACAAATCAAAATGATCAGGCCAAGTTGCCATGGCCGGTGACTTCTTGAAGAAGACCTTGTGATTGGCCTGGTTGATGTAGGCCATGAAGTCCGCCTTCTCAATGGTGTAGTTCTCATCGAAAATCCCGCCACGCATCACGTTGAACATGGTGTTCGCAAAGTGGCGAATGTTGCGTCGGCGGTCGGCGGTCAATTGCAACCCATCGCTGGCCGCAATCAACGAAATCAGGCCCTTCGACCCTTTTTCAATGTCGTCCAGAATGTCTTGCTTCAAGGACTTCACAGATTCCAAGTCGCTCCGCAACCGAATCACATCACGGATGGATTTGCCCAAATCCGCAGCCATCATCCAGTCTTTCGAAGCGCCGGCTTCCAAAACGAAATCCGCTTGGATGAGGTAGGCCCCTCGTTCTGCTTTGATGTCACGTTCAGTGGCCACAGCAGCACCGGTTCGAAATGCTGCGACTTGCTTGGAACACAACAGCACCTTCGGCTGCTCCATCCCCAAGGACCAAACTACATTGGCTTTCAGGGATTCACTGGGTTCAGCTTTGTCAGAAATCAACGCACTCAAAGCATAAATCCCCAATGCATCCCCCTCCAATTCGCACTTTTTGTACGCATCAACAAGGTTACTCGATCCACCTTGAAGCCCTTGAGGCACTCCATACGGAAGGAGGTTCTGAACACCGTCGAGTACGCGGACTGACATCGCCGTGGATGCCGTGGATGCCAGCGTAGCGTGACGCACAAAGCCAAAGCGTTCACTGGGTGCCCATTGGTAGCGGAACACCAAGTTCAAATCCGCATTGATTTCCTCGAAGATGATTTTGTTGCCGTAGGCGTTTTTGTACAAATTCCGCTCAATACGGTACACCCCTTGGTACAAAGAAGAGAAGGGTTCCCAGAGCAACTCCCGGTCCGATTGCTCGACCAAAATGATGGTCTTGCTGCCGGTGGTCTCAGCAGACTCGGTAATCTTATCGTCAGTGTAATATGGGAAAAGAGCGAAGTCGCTGTTTTTCCGACCAGCAGTCAATCCACCCGTGCTGGAGATGAACATCCAGTGGTCCGAATGGCTGACAATGCTCATGAAAAATGGACGCATGCGGTCCACTGCCGTGATTTTGTAAAAAGTCTCTCCTTTTATGGTGACCTCCTCTCCCGATGTAGCAGCATCGGATGGGTATAAGGGCTGTTGCCCGAGGTATATGGTTTTGCGGTTTTCCGTCTCGCTCATTTCAACGTAGTCGTCGGTTGTCTGTGGGCCCTTGCAGTGACGGTGTCATTGCAACAATAAATTGGTAGCCCAATGCCGTGCGTTAACAGCGCAGCGAAAATAGCTTGTGCTGTTGGATTTTACCTCATGAAATCCGAGCATGAATTGCCATTCACACCTCCTTTTGTGTCAATTGTACCCGGTATTTACCAACACGAAAGTCGGAGACTTGTACATTATGTAAAACGAAAAAGCCACCGACCTCTGTCAGTGGCTTTCAATCGTAGCGGGAGAGAGACTCGAACTCTCGACCTCAGGATTATGAATCCTGCGCTCTAACCGGCTGAGCTATCCCGCCAAGCGGGCGCAAATATAGTTCAGAGAATAGGAATATCGATGGCAGCCACAAAAATCCCAAAAGGGGCCCGCGGTTCGCGCAATTCGGCTTATATTGCTCTTCCCCGATTTAGCGGCATAGGATGGAGAAAGAAAAGTTTCAAATTGAAATTCCGATCAACAGTTCAAAGGGTGTACTGTTCAACATTTTCAGCACACCGAGCGGATTGTCAGAGTGGTTCTGCGACGACGTGAACATCAAGAAAGACGTTCACATCTTCATTTGGGATGGCAGCGAAGAAAGTGCGCGCCTAATCTCCAAGAAACGTGACGAGTTTGCCAAATTCCGTTGGTTGGAAGATGAGGAAGAGGGCATCAATAGCTTCTTTGAGTTTCGCATCAAAATCGATGACCTCACAGGCGACACAGCACTGGTCGTCACAGACTTTGCAGAAGAAGACGAAATCGACGACGCCAAGGAATTGTGGGCTGCTCAAGTCGATCGCTTGAAGCAAGTATTGGGCGCCTAAAATTCAGGCCAAGTCAACACATACGGATTCAATAGTTCCTTGTATCGGCTGCTCAATTGCGGCTGGCCTTTTACTCGTTCTCCAAGCTCAATACAAATCACCTCGTGTTGAGGCGCTTGTTCAGGTGAGAGCTTCCCCCAATGGCTGAGTACGCGACGCGGTTCATGGCCTTCTCGGCCGCAAACGTCGGCCTGACGACGCAAATGGAATCCGCGGTTTTCAGCACCATTTTTCAATTCAGCCCAACGATCCCAGGGCCAAACCACTTGCATCGTTCCATGCGCCTTCAACAAATTCCATGCTGCTTCGAGAAATGCTGCATACGGCAAAGCGTCATCGTGCCGAGCGAGGTTGCGCGCCTCGTCCGGTGACTTGGGCTTCTCATGGAAAAACGGTGGGTTGATCAGAAATGCATCGAATGCTCCTTGATTCTCAGCCCTAGCCGCAAATGCTTGAAGGGAATCTTCAACAATCCGAGTGCGATGTGACCACGGGCTTCTCTCGCTATTCGCTTTCGCTTCTGCGAAGGCATTGGGCTCCAATTCCACACCGGTCACCTCTGCGAGAGGTGCGCGCTGAGCCGCCATCAATGCCACAATGCCACTTCCCGTACCTGCATCAATAATCTGTCGAGCGTCCGACACATCGGACCACGACCCCAACAACAGGGCATCGGTCCCCACCTTCATGGCGCAGTCTGCATCGTGTACTTCAAATTGCTTGAAGACCACCTTTCTCCGGCCGGACCTACCCACGCTTCAGGATTTTTTCTGACGGCGTTGCTGCCACGTTTCGAAGTCGGGAAAATCCTCAATGCGATTGCCGGGATCGGATTCCAACGGATTCACCTCTTGCGCATGAAGCTGCATGTCCTGCGGGAGTTGCTGGTACAACACCGTACCCTCCACCTTGTGCGCGAACATCTCATCCGAAACATCACCAACCTTTTGCGCAGGATTGCCAACGATGAGGCTTCTTCCCTCCCACTTGGACCGTGCCTTGACCAGCGCCAACGCTCCGACGATGCAACCGTCCCCAATCTCTGCGTGATCCAGAACGACGGCATTCATACCGACCATGGCCTGAACACCGATGGTCGCACCATGGATCATCGCCCCGTGTCCAATGTGTGCCCCTTCTTTGAGTCGCACTTCGTCTTTAGGAAACATGTGCAACACCGCATTCTCCTGAACGTTGCATCCCTTTTCCAACGTGATTTTGCCCCAGTCTCCGCGCAATACCGCGCCCGGGCCGATGTAGCAGTCCGGCCCAATGGTCACGTGACCGATGACCACGGCCATGGGATGGACATACGCCGAAGGGTCGACGACGGGCACCATGTTTTTGAAGGACTGAATCATGGATTGCTTAGCGCTGCATATTTTCCAATACCACCGCGTACCCCTGACCGACACCAATGCACAGGGTCACGAGGGCATAGCGCTTCTTCGTGCGCACCAATTGCTTGGAAGCGGTCAACAACAGGCGTGCCCCGGTCATGCCGAGTGGATGCCCAATCGCTATCGCCCCGCCTTGCGGGTTGACGCGTGGTTCAAAATCATCCAATCCCAACGCTCGCGTACAAGCCAGCGCTTGAGCTGCGAAGGCCTCGTTGAGCTCAATCAGGTCCATGTCGCTCAGCTGGAGACCTGCCCGTTCCAGCGCCAAGCGCGAAGCCCCAACCGGGCCAATGCCCATGATGCGCGGTTCAACACCGACGACGGCTGACGAGCAAATGCGTGTCATGGCCGTGAGGCCGTGTTTTGACAGTCCGGCTTCAGAGGCCAATAGCAGCGCTGCTGCTCCGTCATTGAGTCCTGATGCATTGCCAGCGGTGACTGTGCCGTTGGGACGAAAGGCCGGCCGCAAACGACTCAGGCCTTCGGCAGTGGTTTGTGGTTTAACGAATTCGTCTTCGCTGAATACCAGCGGGTCTTGCTTGCGACGAGGGATGGAGACCGAGACACATTCTTCTCCCCGTTCGGCTGCGGACTGCGCCGCTTTCTGCTGGGACCACGCCGCAAAGGCATCTTGGTCCTCCCGGCTGATTCCGTATTGATCAACGAGGTTTTCAGCGGTCTCGCCCATCCCATCCGTGCCGTAGACTTCATCCAGTCGAGGATTGACAAAGCGCCACCCAAAACTGGTGTCGTGCAATTGGCTGTCGCGACCGAAGGCCTTGGAGGCTTTTGACATGACCCAAGGACCGCGCGTCATGTGTTCGACCCCACCTGCGACCATCACTTCCGCGTCCCCGCATGCCAACATGCGTGCCCCATTCACCGCCGCAGCCATCCCTGAAGCACACAGTCGATTCACCGTTTCACCGGGAACCGTGTGAGGGTAACCAGCCAGCAGCAACGCCATGCGCGCAACATTGCGGTTGTCTTCACCGGCCTGGTTGGCACATCCCATCAGCACATCCCCAATGGCGGCCGCATCCAATTGCTCATTGCGCTTGAGTAATTCCTCAAGGACCAAAGCGGCTAAATCGTCCGTCCGCACCGGGGCGAGCGTACCACCAAAATTTCCAATGGGAGTCCTTACTCCGTCGGCTATGTATGCATTCATATTATTCACGCTGGTCTGGTCAAAGATAGCCGTATGCGGACAAGGCCCTCTGCAAAACCATGGTATTTTGCCGTATGAAAATCGCTATCGTCTCAGTGTTCCCCCCGTACCGCGGAGGAATTGCGCAATTCAACGAAGCGATGGCCAAGGCCTTCATAGAAGCGGGGCACGAATGCATCGGCTTCAATTTTAGCCGGCAATACCCCAGCCTGCTTTTTCCTGGAACCGATCAGTACGAAGAAGGACTCAAGTCCCAATTCGTGCGCACAGCCGCGGTAGATTCCATCAACCCCATGTCGTGGTACCGCTGTGCCCGTCTGGTTCTGAAGGAACAGCCTGATGTGGTGATCATTCCATTTTGGACCGCGTTCTTGGCGCCAGCGCTTGCGGCGGTGGCCCGACGGATAAAGGTCCTGCACCCTTCATGTCGTATTGTTGGACTGTTCCACAATGCAAATTCCCACGACGCCAAGCCGTGGGAGAAGGCACTTACGCAGCGTTTGGTACGCAGCGTCGATCAAGCATGGACGTTGTCCGAGGACGTTTCCAAGCAACTACAGACGAGGCGCCAAGAACTGCCCATCACCACGGCGTTTCATCCTTTGTATGAACACTTCGACCCGTTGATTTCGCGAGACGAGGCCCGGAAACGCTTACTCATCCCTGCAGCACCGAAGCTGGTCTTGTTCTTTGGTCTCATACGACCGTACAAAGGATTGGAGTGGCTTTTGAACGCAGCAGCGGAATTGCACAAGAACGGAGAAGACGTGTGTTTCTGCATTGCCGGTGAGCCGTATACTGATTGGGAGCCCTACCAGCGTATCATCGATACCTCGCCTGACCCGGAGCGTTTTTACACCCACCTGAGGTTTATTCCTAACGAAGAAGTACACGTATTCTTCTCAGCTTCTGACCTCGTTTGCTTGCCGTATGCTGCGGCATCTCAGAGCGGTGTGACGGCCATCGCGATGCACTACCACAAACCTGTAGTCGCTACCGATGTGGGTGGATTAAAGGAATATTTCGATGGGAACCCGATCGGTCACATTTGTGCGCCGAAGGATGTACATGCTTTGACAAAAGCCATCCGTGAAGCCTTGCGTGCTGAACCGGTTGAGGCAGCCACCGTAGCCGCTTGGAACGCCCGGTTTTCTTGGGCTGCGTTTGTCCAAAAATGCCTCTCAGCGTAGCCCCTCGAGCAGTGGGTCGAAAACAAATCGCTGAACGAGTACGGCTTCGTCCTTGTACACCGCGTACATCCGCGACCCGTCCCATTCATTGAGCTCGCCGTTGTCGTCATAGGTATCGGAAATGGGCGCCTTCCAATACAACTCAATTTCGTTGGGAACATCCTCGTCTTGACCCCATGCACGGAGACGGAAGGCCGGCTCTGCGCGGTTCAGCAAACTGTCTTCAGCGTTTGCCGTGAGGTGATTGTTGTATGTTTCCAAGTGGACCTTGCGAAAACGATTGAAGCGGTCCTGCCAGAACAGCGTGTCCGCGCGGCTCTTGAGCGGTGCACCCTCCACCCGCAGCGTTCCCATACTGTCAACTTCCATGGCATACAGACGGCCACCGGCCTCAGTCAATTCAACTTCGACGCGACGCAGCGAATTCCCGGGATAATCAAACATGCCCGTGTATCGCCATTCGCGTTCATCGGTAAAAAACCGCGTGGACAAGAATCCGGTAAATCCTTCCATGTGAACAATGAAGGGCTCCTCCGCAAGTTGACCGTTGGCATCGGCGAGCACCATGTACGTCCCTGTATGGTTTTGGGTTGATGTACCGATGTACCATGTTTTCACCGGGGTTGCGCCGCCTTGGTAGATTTCCACCTTTTTGCCCCGGCCAGCAAGCAAACGGTTCACATTCTCCAATTCACCCTGCGGAACAGGCCGCTGAACCCGAGCACGGAGGAAGGTTTTGAGCAACAAATCCACCGCATCTTTTCGCGCAAAATGTGTGCCATTGAGCTTCCAATAGCGACCAGACGATCGCTCGAGCAATGCCTGGTTTCCGTCTTTGTCCGCAATGAAAATCTTATCGACAGCTGCCGTATCGGCAATGGCAAAGTCCGCCGCATTCGCCCCTTTGGAAATCTCAGCAGCTTCTTGGGTATCCATGTATCGTACGCCCGCAGCTACCGCTGTCACAAGGAGCAATAAATAGAAGAGTCGAAGGTTCTTGTGCATGCGTTCAAGTTTATGCCGCCGTTGGCATTCGTTTCGCAAAACGCCGACGTCGACGGACGGTAAAGGCCCATCCTAAGCCCAAGACGAGTACAATGGGCAGCGCCAACGCAATGGCTTGCCATCCCAAGCGTTCCGAACGGAGCCTGTCTGCATTCAGCGGACGCAACGCAATGGCGCGTGACCGCACAGAGATGGAAGCTGTTTCGTTGAGCAGGTAGCTGACCGCGTTCCGCAAAAATTCTTTGTTGTCGTAGACCACTCGGCGAGCGTTTCGGTCGTAACCAAGGGGCAAAATCATCGGACCATTGGGTCCTTCCTTGACTTGATTGCGGATGAGGTCACCGTCTCCGATCATGATTTGCGCCGTTGGTACGCTCGAGGATTGAAAAGCGAAGTCCTCATCGGTTTTCAAGGTATCCGGCAACCGGTGCTGGAATGCCGACTCAAAGGTGCCTTCAATCAAGACCGCGAGCGGCTGATTAGGCAATGCATTCTGGGTGAAATACTCCGGCTTCAATTCCACAACATTGCTTGAAATCCGAACAGGAGCCTTGTACTCCCGTGACATTTCAGAAGAAGCCAGCAACACGTGTTTTCGCAAATCGCCTCCGACCTCCACCGTGTCCAAGCGCGACGCAAAGTCGAATTTCACCGGGTCCAAATTGGTCGTGATGGGATGGCTCGTACCGAGCGGCATGGCAACGGGCGCATAGTACCAATTGAAGAGCTGCATGTTTTGTTGATTGCCCAAAGGCCCCGCCCCCATGACAATCGGCGCACATTGCAAATCAATGACCACGTTGCGGTTGAAGCGCACCCCGTATTGAAACAGTTGGTCATAAATACCCAATTCGTTGGTCACCCCCATCGTGAATTGATTGCGCGCCAAACTGTCCAAATCAATGGCTATGGGGTCTACAAGCCACATCACACGGCCGCCATTCATGATGAATTGGTCAATGATGACCTGGTCCTTGGGATCAAACAATGAATCCGGCTTGGCAATGATGGCCAGGTCAAAGCGGTTCACACGACGCGCCATGCCTTCAATCTTTTCGGACAGCATGTTCAATTGACCGTCAATTCGAACATCGAACACATCGTAGTCGGTCTCCAGGTCCATCACAAAGTCCGCGGTTTCCGCCTCATTCAATTCCCCATGCCCTTGGATGAGTGCAATGCGCGGACGCTCCTGCGCAATCAACTTTCTCACGGCGCGGGACAATTCGTATTCCAACGCGTTGATGGACCCCTGAATCATGGATTCTGTGGGCTCCGGCATTTCAGATCGGAAAAACTGCACCGGCTCGGTTTTGCCTTGGTACGAAATCAGCGCAGCTGGCCAAATGGTCTTGAACGCTTGGGCACCGGATTCGGTGAAGGCGATGCGCGAATAGCTCAACCCCTGCTCCACCAACTTTTCCTCATTTTGACCGATGGTTTGTCGATCATCGATTTCGTAGATGTCCACAAATTGAAACCGCAAGTTGCCCCCCGACCAAGCAGCCATGTCCTCCAATTGGTAGCGAATGGCCCGCTCGAGTCGCTTCCATTGTGCCGGATAATCGCCAGTGAGGTAACAGGTGACAAAGACTTCGTCGTCCAATGATTCGAGCAGCGATTGTGTCGCATCGGTCATCGTGAAACGCTTCTCCTCCGTAAAATCCAATTGGAATGATGCAAACGACAACCCCCAAGCCACGACGCTAGCAATCGCCGTCCCCAAAGCCCACTCCACTACCTGGTCCCGGCCCGGCAAGCGCTGGGAGACAAAAGCAAAACGCGCCAGCAGAAGAAACACCGCCACCACCAAAAGGAAGTAGACCAAATCACCCGAGCCGATCAAGCCCCGACTCAGCGCTTGGTAGTGGGCGCTCATTCCCAATTGACTGAACGCCAAATCCCACGAGCCGAGCGCATCAAAACTTGCCAATGCTTGAAAACCGATGAAACCGAACACCAACACCACCATGGACGTCAAATACGCAATGAGTGGGTTTTTGGACAAGGCCGAGATGGCTACACCAATGGAGGTGAACGCTGCACAAAGCAACACCAACCCAAGGTAACTTCCTTTGATCGCCCCCGCATCAAAATTCCACTGGGGTTGGCCCAACCAGCCAATAACCGGGATAAACAACAGTGTGGGCAGCAAAGCGAAAAGCAACACTGAAAACGACCCAAGGAATTTGGCTCCAACGATTTCCATGGGACGGATGGGCTTGGTCGCTAGCAACTCCAAGGTTCCCGTTCGGTACTCCTCCGAGAAAGACCGCATGGTAATCGCAGGGACGACAATCATCAACACCCAGGGGGCAATGATGAAAAACGATTCCAGCGAAGCCTGACCTGCATCAAACACATTGGTTTCACCGGGGAAAACCCACAGAAACAGACCATTCAGCAGGAGAAACATGGACACCACCAGGTAGCCCAAGAGGGTGCTGAAAAAGGCTTGAAATTCCTTGCGAACCAGTGCGAACATCGTAGCGACGAAGTTAAGGCTTTGCCATCATTCAGCCGCACCTGGAATCGGCTCATCTGACGGCCAAACCGAAGACCAAGCCACCGGCGGCATACTGAACATGGCCTTTGTTTTGGGCCAAACCTCTCCAAACAACGATGACTTTCGGTATGCTTGCAGATCGGAATCTCGCTCCCACCAACTCAACGTGGTGCGAACCGGTTCTTCGTCATGCCCTTTGAGGAGCCGGACTCGGAGACATCCGGGCATCGCCTCTATGTGTGCTTGGGATTGAGCAAACAACTCATCGAACGCCTGCACTTGAGCGGGGTCGAACTCCATTTTTACAATGCGCAGCAGCATCACAACAGCGTTCCGGATTCAAATTGGACGCGCACAACTTGGTCGCGCTTCAGTCCGAGCAGCGCATCTGCTCCGCCCCGATCACCCGGGGCGCTGTGGTTGTTCATGGCGATCTCGAGCAGTCCGGCATAATTGAATACGGCCACTTCCTTGCCTACTTGCACGTCCTCGTAATGCTCGGATACCTTTCGAATGGACATTCTGCTGGTGCGGAGCTGTATTTCGAAAGGCCGCCCCTTCCCAAATTTCTTGAACGCTGTACGGCTGATGTTCGTGATGACGTTGCCGTAATCATCGATGTACACCACATGGCCAATCAATGTGTCCTCGTCGTAACTCAATCGGCGCGGCTGGGCTTCTTTGAGCCCTCCCGTAGAGCGACCGATGAGGTCCTCCTTGCCCCCTCGCGCCAGATGTGCTGCGGCTGGGACAAAAACTTCCCGTTCAGGAAAGGTGGGCGCGGACACATCCAAATTCAACCCCGAAAAGTCAAACACGCCTTCGGGTTGTTTGTCAGATAACAGCCGGAACACTCCCGTATCCGCACCAATGAAGTAGTGCCCATCCAACCGCACCAGCCGGTGCGGACTCTCCGGCGTCTCTGCACTGCGAACACAAATTAAATGGATGCTGCCCTCTGGAAATTCACGGTACACAGAACGCAGCACAAACGCAGCTTCCACAGCATCGAATTTTCGGATGCGGTGTGAAATATCAACGATCCGCACATCCTCAACACGCTTGTGCAATGCCCCTTTGATGACGGCCGTGTAGTGGCTGTCCAAACCAAAGTCAGATGTAAGGGTCACGATTGGCATTTTGCAAAGGTGGGGAACGTATTTTTGTATCCGCACATGCAAAAGAAAGAGATATCCATCGAAGGTGTTGATCCCTTGTTGCTCTTGGGCCCTGAAAATTCCAACTGGCGCATCCTGAAATCCGCGTTTTCGAAGTTGCACCTGATTACCCGCGGGGATACCGTTTTCGCTCAAGGTGCGGCCGAAGATGTGGGGCGGTTTGATGAGGTGCTGCGCATGATCCTCTGGCACATCGAACGGTACAACGCTTTGGGCGAAGACGACATCCACCGCCTCATCGGGGCAGACGAATCCCAATTGTTGACCCAATCCAAAAAGGACGACACATTGGTCTACGGTCCGAATGGCAACCGCATCACTGCACGGACCCGCAACCAACAGCGCCTGGTGGACGCCATCCGCAAAGACGACATGGTATTCGCCATAGGACCCGCTGGCACCGGCAAGACGTACACCGCTGTTGCTATGGCGGTTGCAGCCTTGAAGGACAAACGCGTCAAGAAAATCATCTTGACACGACCCGCCGTTGAAGCCGGCGAAAACCTCGGTTTCTTGCCCGGCGACTTGAAAGAAAAACTGGATCCCTATTTGCAGCCGCTGTACGACGCCTTGACAGACATGCTGCCGTACGACAAGGTGGCGGATTACCTCGAAAAAGGCGTCATCGAGATTGCACCGCTTGCTTTCATGCGAGGACGGACGCTGGACAAGGCGTTTGTCATTTTGGATGAAGCCCAAAATACCACGGTCGCTCAAATCAAGATGTTCCTCACCCGCATGGGCAAAGAGGCCAAATTTGTTGTGACCGGCGATGCATCGCAAATCGACCTCCCCCATAAGCAAGCCTCCGGGCTGAAGTATGCGAAGCGCGTGCTTCCCAACATCGATGGCATTTCATTCATCGAATTGGACGGCTCTGACGTCATCCGACACCGTTTGGTCAAGGCCGTCATTCAAGCATTTGAAAAGTCCGAAGAAACCTCACCCAACAAAGCATGAGCCAATCCCTTCACGCGTCGCGTTTCCAATTCCCCACCCAGACCCGTGCCTATCACGGAAAGGTGCGCGACATGTACTCCATCGCAAATGACATGATGGTCGCTGTGGTCTCTGACCGCATCAGCGCGTTTGATGTCATCCTGCCCAAGCCCATACCCTTCAAAGGTCAGGTGCTGAATGGCATCGCGAGCTTTTTTCTCGACGCCGTCTCCGACATCGTCCCCACATGGAAAGTGGATACGCCCCATCCACAAGTGACCATTGGACATGCGTGCGAGCCCATCCGCCTCGAGATGGTCATCCGGGGGTACTTGACAGGCCACGCCTGGCGGACCTACAAGTCAGGCAAACGGGTCCTGTGTGGAGTGGCCCTGCCTGAAGGCATGAAAGAACACGATCGTTTCCCGGAGCCCATCATCACACCGGCGACGAAAGCGGAAGAAGGCCACGACGAGGACATCAGCAAAGAAGACATTCTGAAGCGTAACATCGTATCGGCAGAACTTTACGCCGAACTCGAACGGGTGACCCGGGCACTGTTCCAGCGAGGCACTGAAATGGCCCGCGAACAAGGGTTGATTCTGGTGGACACCAAATACGAATTTGGTTTGCGTAACGGCCAGTTGTTCTTAATCGATGAGATCCACACACCGGATAGCTCCCGGTATTTCATTGCAGAAGGCTACCAAGAGCGCCAAGACCAAGGTGAGCAACAGAAGCAACTCAGCAAAGAATTCGTCCGAGAATGGCTAATGGCGAATGACTTCATGGGCCTTGAAGGCCAAACGGTTCCGGACATGCCGGACTCCTTCATCAATGAGGTGACCGATCGGTACGTCGGGCTCTACGAACAGGTCACCGGACAACCCTTCGAACGCACGGCTTCTGAACATTTGGAGCGCGACATCAAAGCGGCCGTATCTAAGTGGATCGCGGCGAACAAAAATGGGTAAGAAGCGTCCGAATTGGCACGAAGATGCCCTCGCTGCTGTGCGAGCGTTGCGGAACGACGGCGTCATTTCGCACCCCACAGATACCGTATGGGGCCTTGCAGCTGACGCAACGTCCACAGCGGGCGTACAGCGCATTTTTGATATCAAGCAGCGCGCCTTGTCCGAGACCTTGCTGATGCTCGTGGATTCAGAACAGGCGCTGGAACAATTGCTTCCCAATTTACCGGAGGCAGCGTGGGAACTGTTGGAAGTGAGTGACCGTCCAGTGACGCTCGTGGGGACGCTCGGCAGCCAGGCACGTCACACCTTCGCTCCTGGCATGGTGCGAGAGGATGAATCCATCGCCGTTCGCCTCGTATCCGACCCGTACCTGAGTTTTCTGATTCAGGGAATCGGCGCCCCCCTTGCTTCCACCAGCGCCAACTTGGCCAAGCACCCCACCCCACAAACGTTCAATGAAGTTGACCACCGGGTCACCGATGCCGTGGACTTCAATGCCCACTACCGCCGAGCGGAATTGAATTCTAGTCAATCCTTCATGTTCGTCCACTTTGACGATGCGGTGCTCATTCTCATTTTGAGTAGCTAACAGCTATCCGCGTACCTTTGAACCCATGTCCGTAGAAGCCATGAACTACTCGGCCCACCTGAACCATCCGCTGTTCAAGACCATTGGAAAAATAGCGGACGAAGAAGGAAAGTCAGCCTACGCCATTGGTGGCTTCGTGCGGGACCTCTTGCTCCAACGCCGGTGCAAGGACATCGACATCGTGGTTGAAGGAAGCGGCATCGAATTGGCCAAGAAAGCCTCCAACGCGCTAAACGCAGGCAAAGTCACGGTCTTCAAGAACTTCGGTACGGCCATGTTCCGCTACCGCGACTGGGAGGTGGAATTCGTCGGGGCACGGAAAGAATCCTACGAACGCGGAAGCCGCAAGCCCATCGTGGAGGACGGCACCATTGAAGACGATCAAAACCGTCGGGACTTCACCATCAATGCCCTCGCCATCAGCTTGAATGAAGCGACGTTCGGTGACCTCGTCGACCCCTTTGACGGAGTTCGAGACTTGGAGAATGAATGCATCCAAACGCCATTGGACCCAGACATCACATTCAGTGACGACCCACTGCGCATGCTGCGGGCGATTCGGTTTGCCACCCAGTTGCACTTCCGCATCACCGATTCCAACATCGCATCCATTCAGCGGAATGCCAATCGCATGGAGATCATCAGCCAAGAGCGCATCCACACCGAGCTGCACAAGATCATCCTGAGCCCACGGCCTTCGATTGGATTCAAGTTGCTCGACAAATGCGGATTGCTGGGCATCATATTCCCTGAGATGGAGGCTCTCAAAGGCGTGGAGTGGCGAGACGGAGTTGGTCACAAAGACAACTTCTACCATACGCTGGAAGTACTGGATAACGTGGCGAAAGTCTCCAACGACCTTTGGTTGCGTTGGGCCGCGATTTTGCATGATATCGCCAAGCCAGCTACCAAACGATTCCAACGGAACCACGGCTGGACGTTTCACGGACACGAAGACAAAGGCGCCCGTATGGTGCCCAAAATCTTCAAGCGCATGAAGCTGCCATTGGACCACAAAATGAAGTTTGTCCAAAAGCTCGTGCTGTTGCACCTGCGTCCGATTGCACTGACGAAAAACCAAATCACGGACAGTGCTGTGCGCCGTCTGCTCTTCGATGCTGGCGATGACATTGACGCCCTCATGATCCTATGCCGCGCGGACATCACTTCTAAAAACGAAGCCCGCGTCAAGCGGTACCTCGCCAACTACGACATCGTCGTCCAGAAATTGAAAGACGTCGAGGAGAAAGATCACTTGCGCAATTTTCAACCGCCCATCTCCGGTGAAGAAATCATGGAAACCTTTGGCATTCCACCGAGCAAGCCGATCGGCGATTTGAAAAACGCCATCAAGGAAGCGATTTTGGACGGTGAGATTCCCAATGAACCGGGACCGGCCAAAGAACTCATGCTCGAGTTGGCGGCCAAAATGGGCCTATCACCACAATCACAGGCCCGTTACCCTCTCCAGCCGTTCTTCAGGGTCACAGCTCGGTTGAACACCGGTGCTCCCGGAGTGCTGTATTTCGAATCCAAGGTGAAATAGCCCAATCGGGTGAATTGGAAAACGGTCCCTACCTCGGCTTGGGCCAAGGAAGGCTCCACCTTGCATCCTTTGAGAATTTCCAAGCTATTGGGATTCAAGGCGTCCATGAAATCCCCGTCAGCTTCTGGCGAAGCCTCTTGGAACAACCGGTCATACAACCGCACCTCCGCTTCTTCAGCTTGACCTGCAGCCACCCAGTGGAGCGTGCCTTTAGGTTTTACCCCTGAAGTGTCTTGGCCACTGCGGCTGTTCGGAATGTAGTTCACATGGACTTCGGTCACATTGCCGTTTTCATCCTCGATGTGATCGGCGTACTCAACGATGTAAGCGGATTTCAAACGCACCGTTCGTCCTGGTGCCAACCGGAACCACTTTTTATTGACGTCCACCCGGAAATCCTCAGCTTCCATCCACAGCTCACGCCCGAACGGAATCTCCCGTGTACCCGCCGACTCGTCCTCTGGATTGTTGACAGTCGTCAGCATTTCCGTCTCGCCTTCGGGGTAATTCAATACGACGAGGCGAATGGGATTCAACACCGCCATGACGCGTGGGGCGCGGCGGTTCAAATCATCCCGCAGCGACCATTCCAACAAACTCACATCGATGGTGTTGTTGCGCTTCGCGACACCTACACGGTCTGCGAATACCCGAATGCTTTCCGGGGTATACCCGCGCCTGCGCAATCCGGAAATGGTCGGCATGCGGGGATCGTCCCAGCCATCTACTACACCTTCCTCGACCAGACGCAGAAGCTTTCGCTTCGACATGATGGTGTAGTTCAAATTGAGTCGGGCAAATTCCGTCTGTTCACTGGGATAGATATCCAATGCTTGAATGAACCAGTTGTAGAGGGGTCGGTGGTTTTCAAACTCCAACGAGCACAGGCTATGCGAGATGCGTTCTATGGAATCCGATTGGCCGTGCGCAAAATCATACATCGGGTAGATCACCCAATCATTTCCCGTTCGGTGGTGCTCTACAAACTTCACCCGATAAATCACCGGGTCGCGCATGAGCATGTTGTCATGGGCCATGTCAATCTTGGCGCGCAGAACGCGCTCACCCTCTTGGCATTGGCCTGCCTTCATTTCTTCGAATAAGCGAAGGTTCTCCTCTGGCGTTCGCTCCCGGAAAGGACTGTTCATCCCAGGAGTACCAGGAGCGCCTTTTTGCGAAGCAATCTCATCGGCAGTTTGGTCATCGACGTACGCCAATCCTTTCCCGATCAAGTCACAAGCGTAATCGAAGAGTTGCTGGAAATAATCGCTGGTGTAGAACTCCCCACCGTTCCATTCAAACCCCAACCAAGCAATGTCATCACGGATGGCGTTCACATATTCGACGCTTTCCTTTTCCGGGTTCGTATCGTCGAAACGCAAGTTGGTCTTGCCGCCGTATTTCTGCGCAAGCCCGAAGCTCACACAGATGGCCTTGGCATGACCGATGTGCAAATAGCCATTGGGTTCCGGTGGAAAACGTGTGTGCACCTGCCCACCGTGTTTACCGGCGGCAATGTCTGCTTCAATTTTCTGCTCGATAAAGTTTAGTGAGCGTGTTGAATCCTCGCTTTCCATGGACGTATTGGACATGGTGCAAAGGTAACGCTCAAGCCGTGGGAATGGCGCAGAATCGACTTAAAGAAGTCGAACGTTTTTCATCAAGTTGTCCTTGTACGTGCGGCTGACTGGCACATCTTCTCCAGCCACGTGGACCGTGCTTTGATAGACATCGATGTGATCAATGTGCTTCAAATTCACCACGAAGTTCCGACTGACTCGAACGAATTCATCGGAAGCCAGAATCAACAGCAAATCTTTCAAAGACGCCTTCACGTGGTACTGCCGGGATTCCAATTGAATGGCACTGTACTTGCCTTCGACTTGAATGTAGCGAATTTCATCCAGTTCAATGCGACGCAACTTGTTGCCCACCTTCGTGTAAAACTGGTGGTTACCGGTACCGTGGCTTCCGATGTGCTCCAATTGTTCTACCAACGCATTCATAGTCGCTAGGGGAACATTCACACCGCCTGTTGTTTCACGAGAATCAACCTCAATAGCGTCTTCTGAAATTGCCGCTGGGTTGAAGTCGTTCGCAATTGAGATGAGTGTATTTTGTCATTCCAGAACATTTTTTACACGAGACCACTTACTTTCTTGGTTGAGCGCATCGGGCCAAATGACCGCCTGCGGGTCCAACTCCATTGCCGTCAACACCGTCTCTTCGGGTGTGGAGGCGCTGCTCACCTCGTAACCCAAATCCGTTAATGCTTGGGAACCGCCGAGCCCAGTCTTTGCACTGGAGGGAGCGATAAACAACACCTTGGCTTTACTCATGCAGTTAGAACCCTCGGTTTAGAGGTTTGTTCTCCAAAAAACGACAACCTACCTACATTGGTCTATTTTTGTCAGGAATGGAGTCACAGAAACATCTTAATTCGACACAAACATCTAGCGTTGTGCAATTCAGCACCTTGGAAGAGGTAGCTGTGGACCCCGTTTTGGAAACAGTGGACACAGCTGGTTTCAACTTGGTGCTGTACAATGACGAGCACAACACGTTTGATCACGTGATCGAGATGTTGGTTTCTGTTTGCGGCCACGATGCTACCCAAGCCGAACAGTGTGCGCTTTTAGTGCACTTTAAAGGGAAATGCACGGTCCTCAGCGGTACGTACGACGAACTTGAGCCCAAGTGCACCAAACTATTGGATGCTGACTTAACCGCTGAAATTGAAGCTTAGGCTTCAACGGGGAGGCCTTTCATTTCGCGAATTGCTTCGGCTGGTGAAGGCGCATTGAATGTCGAGGAACCTGCAACCAAGACATCTGCTCCAGCATCAACAAGTTTCGCCCAATTGTTCGCCCCGACACCACCGTCGATTTCAATCATGGCTGAATCCCCCGCAGCATCCAACATACCTCGCAGTGCACGAACTTTCTCGTAGGTACGTTCAATGAACTTCTGTCCACCGAACCCGGGATTGACTGACATCAAGCACACCAAGTCAAACTCCCCAACAACATCTTCGAGCAGTGAAACCGGGGTATGTGGATTCAGCGCTACTCCGGCTTTCATCCCCTTGGCACGAATGGCCTGTAAGGTGCGGTGCAAGTGGGTGCAGGCTTCATAATGCACGGTCAAAACATCCGCACCCAATGCGTGGAATGCATCGATGTAGCGGTCGGGATCCACAATCATCAGGTGTACATCGAGTGGCTTATTCGCGTGCTTGGCAATCGCTTGAATAACGGGCATTCCAAAGCTGATGTTGGGAACAAAAACCCCGTCCATCACATCCAAATGAAACCAATCGGCTTCTGAGGCATTCACGGTTTCAACGTCGCGTTGCAAATTGGCGAAGTCTGCGGCAAGTATCGATGGTGCTAGAAGATGTCCCATGGAGCAAAGGTCAGGCATTGGACGAATTGATTGACCTTTGCAGCATGCTCGATTTTTCCACACGTCCACCCCACCTTTTGCCCGTCGTCGGTCTCACGGGTGGAATTGGCAGCGGGAAAACAACAGCAGCGGGCATTTTTGAGGCATTGGGCATCCCCGTATACAATGCAGATCAACGCGCCAAAACACTGTACAAGCACAACGCTGCACTTCGAGCCTGGGTCGTGGAACGCTTCGGCAACGCCTGTGGTGCTTACCATGGTGATGAACTGGTCGACATCAACCGCAAGGCATTAGCCGACATCGTCTTCTCCGATTCCGGTGCATTGGCAGACTTGAATGCAGTGGTGCATCCGGCTGTTCAACAGGATTTCAACGCATGGCATGCCACGCAATCCGAGCATGCGGGTGCACCGTATACCATTCGGGAAGCAGCCATAATGATCGAAACTGGTGGACACGTGCAATGCGATCATCTCGTGGTCGTGCAAGCACCTCGTTCTACGCGTGTGATGCGCGCAACTCGTCGATTGCATATGGTTGCATCCCATATCGAGAAACGAATGGACCAACAGCTTTCGGATGATGCCCGTGCAGAACACGCTGATTTCGTGCTTGAAAATGCAGACGAAAACACCTTGCTAGCCCAAGTGCTTGAAGTGCACCGACGCATCACCTCGGAGCGTACCTTAGAAGACATCAAAACGCCTTAACTTTCGTGCCATGGTGTGGGAAGCATGGCAAATCTGGATTGCAGTTGGACTCGGCCTCATGGTGCTCGAAGTATTTGTCCCGGGCTTCGTTTTGGCGTGCCTCGGATTGGGAAGCTTCGGAGGTGCCATCGCTGCGTACCTCGAAGCCTCATTCGAAATGCAACTCGTGGCATCTGCCTTGACTGCACTGGTTGCTTTCATCTTCCTCCGCCCTTTCGCGCTGAAAATGGGATTCTCTGGCAACGAACGCCTGTCGGGTGTTGACGCCTTATTGGGTCGAGAGTGCATCGTTACCCAAGACTTCGATCCGGCGTCCGGTCTGGGCCGCTGCAAAGTCGATGGCGATGATTGGCGCGCTGAACTGCTCGTTCGTGACGAGGCGAGTCACGCCACATCTGGTAAAATCGTGATCGTCAACAAAGTCGAAAGCAACACCCTTATTGTTTCATTGAAACCTTCATCATCATGACGGCTACAACAGTCCTCGCTACGTTATTTTTCCTCTTTGCCACGGTCATCATCGTCAAAGGCGTTCGCATCGTTCGCCAAAGCGAGTCCATGGTCATCGAGCGTTTGGGTAAATACCGAACCACCCTCACTGCTGGAATCAATGTAATCATCCCCATTATCGATCGACCGCGTGATATCGCTTGGCGCGTTATCGCAGAACGACCCAATGGGCAAAAGGTGGTGCAGTACAAGTTGAAGGACCGCGTAGACCTCCGAGAAACAGTATTTGATTTTCCAAAGCAAGGGGTCATCACCAAGGACAACGTTGTCACCGAAATCAATGCGCTGATCTACTTCCAGATTACGGATCCCGTGAAAGCGGTCTATGAAATCAATAACCTTCCCAATGCCATTGAAAAACTAACGCAGACCACCTTGCGGAATGTCATCGGTGAGTTGGAATTGGATGAATGCTTGACTTCTCGTGACACCATCAACATGAAATTGCGCTCCATCTTGGATGAGGCCACGAACAAATGGGGCGTCAAGGTCAACCGCGTCGAGTTGCAGGACATCAACCCACCTGTGGACATCAAGGAGGCCATGGAGAAGCAGATGCGTGCTGAGCGAACGCGTAGAGCGCAAATCATTGATGCAGAAGGCACGAAACGCGCCGCAATCCTCGAGGCAGAAGGGCAAAAAGGTGCTGATATCAACGAAGCAGAGGGGCAAAAGCAAGCCCGGATTTTGAAAGCAGAAGGTGAGGCGACCGCACGATTAGCTGTTGCCCAGGCCGAGGCCGAAGCCATTCGGAAAATTGCTGAGGCCGTTGCCGATACCAAAGCCGACCCCACGCAGTACCTAATCGCAATCAAATACATCGAGACCATCGAAGAGGTGCTCAAAGAGGGCGGCGCTGGAAGCAAAACCGTCTTTATGCCTTACGAAGCAAGCGGCTTGATGAGCAGCGTTGGTGGATTGAAAGAATTGATGAACGCCACCGCTGACTAATTCGCTCAAGCGTGCTCGTACAAACCCACTTTCCCCGAAAGCTGACCCACACACGGTACGACCAGTACTTAGCTTCCGGGTGGTTCCGCGGGTCTGTGATGCTGTACAAGATGGACTTGCTGTGCATCGATGCGCGCGTTTACTCGGTGGTGAACATCCGACTGGACTTGCTCAAGCACACACTGAGCAAATCGCAGCGCAAAATCAAGCGCAAAGTCGAAAAGCGATTCACCGTGGCCATTGGACCGGCCAAAATCAGCCAAAGCAGGCAACGGCTCTATGCCGCACACAAAGTGCGTTTCAAGGGCTTCATCCACGACACCTTGGACGAATACTTGCACGCTGGGTTTCATTCCACCGTTTTTGACACCCAGGAAGTCTGCGTGTACGACGGCGATCGACTCATTGCGGTTTCATTTTTCGACTTGGGCGATCGGTCCATGGCCTCCCTCCTCGCATTGTATAACGAGGCTTACAGCGAATACAGCCTGGGCATGTACACCATGCTCAAAGAAGTCGAATACGGCCAGCAAACCGGTCGAAAATGGTACTATCCCGGTTACGTTCTCGACCTTCCATCGGCCTTCGATTACAAATTGAAGCTTGGCAAAATGGAATATTACACGCCGAACAAACGCTGGGGCAAATACGCGAACTTCAATAAAGAACAAAGCGTTGCGCACCGCTTGCGCACAGCCATGCACCAATTGGCTGGGGCCCTTCGAGAGGAAAACATCCCCGCAAAAACCTGGTATTACCCTTACTTCAGCATGGGGTACATGCCGCTGTGGAAAGACCGTTTCCTGCACTTGCCCTGGATCTATGAACTCGGACACGACCTGGACGGCATGTGCGCCGTGGGATACTGCGCCGAACGTGACGGGTACATCTTATCGCACATCAATCCGTGTCCCGATGAACAGCATTTCATCAACATGGAACAGGCGCGGGAGTTTGGCGACCACCAAACCTACCTCGGTCACTTAATGGAGTACGGTGATCCCATTGCTGAAGGAAGCCTCACCGAAGTCTTACGCCACATCCAATTCTGGTCCACCCGCTCAGATAAAATTCCCCCCGTATGAAATTGTATTCTTGGAACGTCAATGGCATCCGCGCCGTGGTGAAAAAAGAGTTTGGCACCATCCTGAAAGAACTGGCCCCTGACGTATTGGGGCTTCAGGAGACCAAAGCCCAAGATGATCAAGTCCGGGAAGCACTGTTCGGACTGGACGGCACAGAGGGGTATGAAGTGTACTCCAGTTCAGCCATCAAAAAGGGCTACTCGGGGACGGCTATTTTGACCAAAACCACGCCCCTCTCGGTCAAAGCTGGCATCGGCGTTGAAGATTTGGATCAAGAAGGCCGAGTCTTGTGCGCCGAATTCGATTCGTTCTTTTTCGTTACGGTCTATACGCCGAACTCCTCATCCGGTCTGAAGCGGCTGCCCTTTCGCAAGCAATGGGACGAGGCCTTTCTCTCTTATATAAAAGGCCTTGACGCCCAGAAACCAGTTGTTGTAACCGGAGACTTGAATGTTGCTCACCAGGCCATTGACCTCGCAAGGCCCGATGCCAATTACAACAAGACACCAGGTTACACGCAAGACGAAATTGACGGCATGAGCACACTGCTCGAGCTCGCTCAATTGCGCGATACGTGGCGGGATGCACATCCGGACGAGGTGGGCTATTCCTGGTGGAGTTATCGAGGTGGTGCCCGTGAGAAAAACGTAGGTTGGCGACTGGATTACGTGTTGGTCAGCGAACGGCTGCGAAACAGCATCCAAAAGCCCACCATCCACAGCACCGTTTTTGGTTCAGACCACTGTCCCGTCTCTGTGGAGTTGGACACCTGATTCATCCGCAAAAAACAACCACCCGGCCATAAGCTAACGGTGTGGTATTGCCTCAGCTGTTCTTGATTTGTTGCCACAAAACAGAACGCATGAGGAGAAACGTATCAGGGTTGGCCGCCCTTGCATTCCTGGCCATTTCACATACAGTTCACGCTCAGTGTACGGGTGATTTGAACAACGATCAAACGGTTGACTTGCAGGATTTGCTGAGTTTGCTCGTTCACTATGGCGACAGCTGCAGCAGCGATCCGGATACTTTTCCGCCGCTTCACATATCCGAAATCCACTACAATCCCAATTCCAACCAGGGCAACGACAGCGACTGGGAATTCCTCGAACTGTACAACCCCAATGACGCACCCGTTGCACTCGAAGGGTGGCGCTTATCCAATGCCGTCTCCATGACCTTCGATGAGAACGACACCATTCCGGGGCTCGGCTTCTTCACAATCGCACGAAATCTGGATTCTCTTTCAATCGTTTTGCCGGCCGCCGCACCAAGTGCACAGTGGAACAGTGGCGAAGGCCTCAACAACACCGGTGAGACGATCGAACTGCGTTCACCAGATGATACAGTTCAGGTAGCAGTGGCCTACGAAGACGACGACGGATGGTCTCCGGAACCGGACGGTCAAGGACCGAGCCTTGAGTGGTATGATGTTGGCTTGCCGAACGACGCACCGGATTCGTGGACATTTTCATTGATCTTGGGAGGAACGCCAGGATTGCCGAACAGTTCTTGGGGCCTATCAGACCCAGAATAAAACTGCAGGATTCTGGTCAATGGCTGGGCGTGTCCAACTGGACCGCTTGGCCGTTGACCTCCACTTCAATGGGCTGACCGTGAACCAAGGTTACGGTCGTCCCATCCTCCGACACCACGACGTCGAGCAACCGATCCCGGAAATTGATTTTGAAGCGCAGGCTCTGCCAAGCGCGGGGAAGTTTTCCATTGAAATGGGGCTTCCCTTCTTTCACTTTGAATCCTCCAAACCCCTCAACCACAGACAACCACGTGCCTGCCATTGAAGTGATATGGAGTCCTTCGTGCACTTCTTTGTTGTAATCGTCCAAGTCCAAGCGCGAGGTTCGGAGGTAGTGCTTGTAGGCATCATCCATGCGCTCCAATCGCGCAGCGATGATGGAATGCACACAGGGGGACAGACTCGATTCATGAACCGTCTTCGGCTCGTAGAAATCGTAATTCGCCTCGTGCGTCTTCAATGAAAAGTCATCCCAGAAGAAGTACAGTCCCTGGAGCACATCCGCTTGCTTGATGAAAATGGAACGCAAAATGCGATCCCAGCTCCACTTCTGGTTGATGGGACGTTGGTCGGCCTTCAAGTCGTCAACTGATAGTTGCTCCTTGTCCATAAAGCCGTCTTGCTGCAACCGCACTTCAGTTCCCTCAAGCTGCGGCAAGAACATCTGATCGGGAATAGACTCCCAAGCTTCGAAGGTAGAGGCTTCATCGATGTTGTATGCTGACTTAAGCCGAGACCAATCGCTCGGATGCTCAGTTTTCAGCCACTGTGCGACCTCCAATGCATACCGCATGCACCAAGACGCGAGGTAATTGGTGTACCAGTTGTTGTTGACGTTGTTCTCGTATTCATTGGGACCAGTGACACCGAGTATGACATAGGCTCCCTTGTGCTCGGACCATTGCACGCGCTGCTGCCAAAATCGCGCCACTCCAAGCAGGACGGCGAAACCATGGGTACGGAGGTAATCCCGATCGCCCGTGTAGTTGACGTAATTCCAAATGGCGTAGGACATGGCCCCATTTCGGTGGATTTCCTCAAACGTGATCTCCCATTCGTTGTGGCACTCCTCCCCGTTCATCGTGACCATCGGATACAAGGCAGCTCCATCTGAAAAGCCCAATTTCTCCGCATTCTCAATGGCCTTCTCCAGGTGATTGTACCGGTAAACCAGCAATTGCCGTGCGACGTGTTCAGGGTGGCCAGCGAGGTAAAATGGAATGCAGTACGCCTCTGTATCCCAGTAACTGGCTCCACCATATTTCTCACCGGTGAATCCTTTGGGACCAATGTTCAGTCGGGCGTCGTCGCCACGGTACGTTTGATTCAGGTGGAAAATGTTGAACCGGATGGCTTGCTGAGAAGCCACATCGCCTGTAATCTCTATGTCAGCTTGCGCCCAAATCTGGGACCAAGCATCAACGTGGCTTGCCACGAGTGATTCCCAGCCGGTTGACACGGCCAATTCACTATGCTCAAATGCCGCTTTGACCAAATGCTCCGACTCATGCAGGAGCGTCGTGCAGATGCCGACGTACTTTTCGAGAATGAGGGTTTGCCCTTCGGCCAGTTCGGCCTCAAAATTGATTCCCACGCGTGCTGCATCAGATTGAGTGTTGGATTGAGCGAGCTCACGCATTCCCGATTCGTCAGAGATGTAAGCATGTGCAGTCATACCGAACGCTGCACCGAAATGGGTTTTGTTCGTTTCCGTGCGGACATAGGCTTGGCCCGGTGCCTTTTGCTCTACCTCGTGAATGGACCAAAACGCATCGTTCCAATTGGAATCAGCATTGGTCACCCCAGCATCCAGGTAGGGCGTGATATCAACCCGATGTCCTGAAGCCTGAACGGAGTATCGCAAGCATCCCAATTCCGGATTGTGCATGGAGCAGAATCGCTCCGCCACCACCTGAACAACCGCACCGTTTTGAAGGGTACACGTAAAGGTGCGTTTCAACACCCCTTCCTGCATGTTGAGTTCCCAGTGAAAGGCGTCTACCGATTGGGCTGTTGCAAGGTTCACTGCTTGCCCGTCCACCTTTACATCAATGCCAATCCAATTCGTGGAATTCAACACCTTCGCGAAGTACTCCGGGTATCCATTTTTCCACCAGCCGACTTTTGTCTTGTCTGGATAGTAAACACCGGCGAGGTAAGACCCCTGTAGCGTTGCACCCGAATAGGCCTCTTCGAAATTGGCGCGTTGGCCGATTCTTCCGTTTCCAATGGACAGGATGGATTCAAATCCCTGCACCTGCGATGCATCCCACGTGGAGAGTCCTAATTTCCATTGGTCAACTGTACCTGACATGACACCTGATTAAGAGTTAGAGGAGGGCGTTGATGTCTGCCCACGTGACATCATCAAAGCCCGGAATTACCGCTGCCGCCTTCGACAAAGAGTCAGTGTTTCCAATACCAATCACGGGAAATCCTCCCGTGTTTGCGGCATCAATCCCAGATTGCGCATCTTCAAAAACAAGGCATTGCTCCGGAGCCAAACTCAGCGCCTTGGCGCCCATAAGAAACACCTCCGGATCGGGCTTGGACAGGGTGATGTGGTTGCCGTCCACCAGCGCATCGAAGCGATCTATCAACTTCAAACGCGTCAGAATCATCTCAGCGTTTTTGGAAGATGAACCCAGTGCCACTTTAATCCCTAGAGCCTTCAGTTCGTCGATGAGCTTCACAACACCCGGTAAGGCATCCTCAGGATTGGTTTGGCCCGCCAATTCGAGGTAATGGGCGTTTTTACGATCCATGAGACGCACCTTCGTCGCTGCGTCAAGCACCAATCCGCCTTTATTTAAGATGTATTCAAGGCTGTCCACACGGGCACCCACTT
>CALKYI010000390.1 GCA_938003665.1 uncultured Flavobacteriales bacterium | reverse complement strand
GCAGCAAGCACGATACCGTGAACGTAAAGAGCGGATACGCTCGCAACTTCCTCATTCCTCAGGGCATGGCGATTGCAGCAACTCCATCTGCGAAGAAAGTCGTAGCCGAGGTCATCAAACAGCAAGCGCACAAGGCGGCGAAAGCAATGGAAGAAGCGCAAGCACTCGCCACTAAACTGGAAGGCTTGACCTTGAAGATTGGCGCGAAGGCAGGTGAGAGCGGTAAGATCTTTGGATCCGTCAACTCCATCCAGATTGCAGAAGCCATCCAAGGCGCAGGACTCGAAGTTGAGCGCAAGACCATCCAGATTGCTGAAGACAGCATCAAGGAATTGGGTCAATACGAGGCGAACATCAAATTGCACAAGGAAGTAACTGCCACTGTAAAATTTGAAGTTGTCGCTGACTAACGAAGTCAACAATCCTATTTAAAAAAAGCCAGGCTCAGTGCCTGGCTTTTTTTGTACCCACTCAGCGGCCACGCGCCACGGGCCTCCCTACCTTTGTTGACTCATGCAGTTTGACCTCCAAAGTGAATACCAACCCGCCGGTGATCAGCCGCAAGCCATCGCCGAATTGGTTGAAGGCGTGAACAATGGCACAAAGGCGCAAACGCTCCTCGGAGTCACCGGTTCCGGTAAGACGTTCACCATGGCCAATGTCATCGCCCAAACAGGACGGCCCACATTGGTTTTAAGCCACAACAAAACGTTGGCTGCTCAGCTGTACAGTGAGTTCAAAGAGTTTTTCCCAAATAACCTCGTCGAGTATTTCGTCAGCTACTATGACTACTACCAGCCCGAGGCGTACATCCCCACCACCAATACCTACATTGAAAAGGACCTCGCCATCAACGAGGAAATCGAAAAACTGCGATTGAGCACCACTTCGGCCTTGTTGAGTGGACGACGGGATGTCATTGTTATCGCATCCATTAGTTGCATCTACGGCATTGGCAATCCGGTGGAATTCCACAAAAGCGTCATTCCACTCAAGGTCGGTCAGAAATGGGGGCGGAATGCATTCTTGCACACCTTGGTCAGTGGGCTCTACAGCCGAACCCGAGCCGAATTCAAGCGAGGTACCTTCCGCGTCCAAGGCGATACGGTCGACGTTTTCTTGGCCTATGCAGACCACGCCTTGCGCGTGCATTTCTGGGGCGCCGAAATTGAGCAACACGGGGAAATCGATCCTGAGACG
>CALKYI010000389.1 GCA_938003665.1 uncultured Flavobacteriales bacterium | reverse complement strand
ATTGGTACTGGGCCAATTCAACCTGGGTCTTCGCGTGGGCCGTGCGGGCGCGCTGGGCAAAAATGTCCAAGATCAAATTCGGACGGTCAAGGATTTTGCGCTCTGGGATTTCGCGTTCAATGTTGCGCAACTGCGTCGGAGTCAACTCGTCATCAAAAATGAGGATGTCAATCTCTGCTTCTTCGACGTATTCTTTGATTTCCTGGAGCTTTCCGCTCCCTACAAACGTCCGGGTGTCAGGACGTTCCAAACTCTGCACAAAGGTGCGCTTGTTGATGGCATCGGCAGTGGTCGCGAGGAATGCGAGTTCTTCCAAATGCTCGGCCACCTCCTCCCGGGATTCCCGGTTTTGAACTAGGCCAATGAGTACGCAGGTTTCCGGCTCCAACGCCGTTGAGTGCAGTTTTTTCTCGAGCATTATTGGTCTTCCCTGAAGGTCTCGATGTAACGGGCAATGCCTCGAATGGTCGCTGCATCCAGGATGCCTTTCTGTGGGGGCATGGTGCCCTTCCCGTAAGTGATCAATGCCACGCGGCTTTCGAAGTCAAGGGTGGAGGTACTCAAATCCGGTGCCTTTGATGCCATGAGTTTTCCATCGGAACCGTGGCACAGCGAACACTTCATGGTGTAAGCACGCTTGATGCTGGCTTCGGAGGGCGGGGCGGCTGAAGGCTTGGGTGAATCGTGTTCACCGCCTCCGCATTGGCTTAAGGAGACCACAGCGGCGGCAGCAGCGCACCAAATCCAATGGACCTTGCGCATCAGAACCAGCCGTACGCTTCAAATCCTGGACGGAAAGGCCAAGGAATACTCGCGACGATGATGAGCAATGCCAAGCCAAAGTAGCGGAGTTGCCGCTTGTACTTCATCTCGTCGGTTTGTGCGCGTTTCACCAAACTGTGGCCGAGGGTCCCGAAGAGGATGGCCAAAAGCATGCCCACCAAGTGCTCCACCGTGAAGAAGCGCATGACCGTGTTTTGCATGACGCCGGGCTGCCCCAGCATGGACATCCATCCTTTCATCATGTACAGCGCGAGTCCAAGCACGAGTTGAATGTGCATGCTGATCATGGTGAACAGGCCCAGTTTGCCTTGGCCGGAGGTGAAGGTATTGTTGCGGTTTTGCCACGCCTTGACCAGGGTCACGACGAGCAAAGCGAGTACCACCCAGCGCAACGCGCTGTGCATGTGTTGGAATCCAGTAAT
>CALKYI010000388.1 GCA_938003665.1 uncultured Flavobacteriales bacterium | reverse complement strand
AGCCGAGAACGGCTACCATGAGCAAGCATCCGATGCGCAACAACTTGGACATGCGTATTAAACCGTCCTCGCCTAGCAAAGGTTTTCGAAGGTGCATGAGCCGCACCGCGGCTGGAATGGAGAATTACTGAACGCGAACGACTTGCACCGCGCCGTCGGGGGCAATCGCTTGAATCAGGGGGCTGCCGATCAACTGAGCGCGGGGCAGCACGAGTCCGGCAGTGGCATTGGGCCAATTCCAGGTGAGGCGGCCTTGCAGGTCGTACACCCTGACGTGGCAGCGGTCGAGCACGCGCAAACCGTCGCCCGTCCATTCCACCAGTTCAGCTTCCGGTAGCAGCGACTCTTCAACTGCGGTAAACTCCCCAGTGCAGTGCGATTGGAAAAAGTCCCAAAGGAGCTCCGTGCTTTGGATGTCTTGGTTGCCCCACACGCCGAACCAGTCATGGCCACCACCGCTCACTCGATAATGGTGGAATTCCTGCCCATCCGGTGCGCCATAGTAGCGGAAAAACTCGACCGATGAAAGGTCAACGACTTCCAGGTTGGGAAGGTCGGTCTCGTCCACTTCGGTCGTCCCCATTAAGCCCGTCCAGAGGTCGATGATCTCAGGAACGCCCGCGTTGCCCCATGTACCAGCACCGACGCCGTTGTTATAACTCACAACGAGGTCGGCCGTGCCATGAAGGTGGATGACCGGCACCACCTCGTCCGGATTGCAGTTGTTGAAGTCGTACTGGCTCATGGCACCTGTGACCGAGCCCACCGCTCTGAACACGTCGGGGTGATTGCAGGCCAGCGAGTAGCTCATGAAGCCGCCGTTGGACATGCCGCACGAATAAGTACAATCCGGACTTAGGCTGTAGGTCTCCTGCAGGTGCTGTGCGAGCGCCACCAGAAATCCATGGTCGTCGGTGGCGGTGATGCCCATGTTGGCGTTCCAGTGCGACGTTCCTGTGTTGTCCAAGGTGCCTTGGGGATAGCAAACCGCTACGCCTTCGTTGACCGCAATGTCGGACCAACCGGAGTAGTTGCGGATGACCCAAGCGCTGCTCGTGTAACCGTGCAATACGAATACCAATGGCGCTCCTGTGGCCAAGTCGGCGGGGAGGTCGAGGTAATAGGTGCGCTCGACACCGCCGTATTCGAAGGTTTGTTCGACTTGGGCGTTGGCCAAAAGTTCGATGCCAAGAACGAGGCAGCATGTGATGGCGAAGCGTGTGATCATGGTCACAAGAAACGGCAGGACGCCGGGCCCTGCAACCTTGGTGCAGATTTTCCCGTAAAATGATTACGATAGATTTCTGTGCTCCATCGGCCGCAACCGATGAAATACGATTCACAAGCTGCCGCGGTTCTTCGCAAAACCGCCACGCTTCTCCATATAAAAAACGCCCCAAACGGGGCGTTTGTTGGTTGTTTTGATTGGTTT
>CALKYI010000387.1 GCA_938003665.1 uncultured Flavobacteriales bacterium | reverse complement strand
TCTCACAACTGGTGGCGTAAACGCAGTTAGGTGCGTCGTCGGGGGCAGCAGCGTTGTAGTTGCACGCCGTAGCGTCCTGGCAGCCCGCTACCTCGTCGGCGTCACATACGCCGTCGTCGTCGCTGTCGTTATCGACAGTCGTACCGGTGCCGTCAGTGGCGCCAGAGCATGTTTCACAGCCCGTCGGATAGACACAGTTGGCTGCGTCGTCTGTGGCGGCTGCATTGTAGTTGCACGCTGTGGCGTCCTGGCAACCTGCTACTTCGTCAGCATCACAAACTCCATCATCATCCGCATCGTTGTCCACGATGGTGCCGGTGCCGTCGGTTTCACCGGAGCACGTTTCACAGCCCGTTGCGTAGATGCAGCTGCCGTCCTCGACCGTTGCCGTGTCCATGTAGTTGCACGCTTCGGAATCCATGCAGCCGTTGATGACCGGAATGCAGCCCCCATCGTCGTGCAGGGCTTCTTCATCGTAGTTCAAGGCCGTGGCATCGGTGCAACCACAATCCTGATAATTGGACGTCATGGAGCCCGTCCAACTCGACGCGTAGAACATACCTACTACATCATATGCAAAGTGTTCTATATGGTAGACAACGGCGCCGTAGTTCCCATTTTGGAGAATCTGTACCGAGAACTCACCCGACACAATGCCTTCAGAGGTAATCTGGGCAACCAGCACGCGTCCATCGTCACCGCCCACCGCAGGGTGGTTGGCATCGCAAGCTCCTGCGCCGCTTCCTGGGGGCAGGTCGCAATTGCGCACATTGTAAATACTGAAGCCTGAAGCGTCGCTTACGTTCACATCTGTCCCTGCGTTGAACGCGGGCCAGAAGGAGCCTTCCGCATCAACAGAGCCTACGCCCGTGAAGAAGTCGTCCGATGGGCCAAACTCAAGGCCAAACGTAAACCAGCTGTCGTAGGCCAAATCGGGGAAAGTCGACAGTAAGAACGGCGTGTGTTCCCACGCAAAATCAGCATTGGACAATGGATCGTTGTGCCAATTCGGTGTCGATGTAGACGTCAAAACGAACGGCTCAGCAGTATTTCCGGGAATGGCCTCGCCGTAGATGGCACTGAGGTAATCGTTCGGGTGGTCCATATCAACATAGAACCGGTACGTGGTGTGGCCGGGAATGCCATCCACCGCGTGCTCTTCCACGGTCAAGGTGTAGGGCGACAAACCGGTAAACGAACCGCATGAGCAGTATTCGCACGAGCCGTCTTCATCCGTGGCCGTGGCATCGTAGTTGCACGCGGTGCTGTCTTGGCAGCCTGGAATTTCGTCATCATCGCATACGCCGTCGTCGTCGGCATCGCCGTCAAGGACTTGCCCCGTGCCGTCGGTCTCACCGGAGCAGTATTCGCAGCCTGTGGCGTATTCGCAAGCGCCAGAATCGGTCGCTGCTGCCATGTAGTTGCAGGCCGTGGCGTCTTGGCATCCCACCACCTCATCGGCGTCGCACACACCGTCGTCGTCGGCATCGTTGTCCACGATGGTTCCTGTGCCGTCCGTTTCACCGGAGCACGTCTCACAGATCCCATCGACGTAGATGCAGGCCGCCGAATCGGTCGCGGCACTGTTGTAATTGCAAGCCATGGCGTCTTGGCATCCAACGATTTCGTCGGCATCGCATACTCCGTCATCGTCTGCGTCGTTATCCACCACCGTGCCGGTGCCGTCCGTTGCGCCGGAGCACGTTTCACAGCCCTCGGCAAATACGCAAGAAGCGTCGTCGTCAGTGGCTGAAGCGTCGTAGTTGCAGGCCAAATCAGACATGCAGCCGGCGATTTCAAGCTCATCACAAACACCGTCACCGTCGGTATCGCTCAAGCAGGCATTGGCGCAGTCGTAGTACTGCGGCGGGTAGGTGCACGTTCCATTATCGGAAGTAGCCAAATCGTAGTAATTGCACGCACTGGAGTCGGTGCAGCCTTCGATGATGGCGCCTTGCATGGCGGTACCATCAAACGTTTGGGTCACAATGACCGTGTTGGTCGAATCACCCTCGATCCAGATTTCAGCGCTCAAGGTCCACGTGAAAACGTTGTCTGTGGTCAATTGCATGACGATGGCTTTGTAATCTTCACCGGCATACCCATTGACCGCATCGGTGCTGCTCAATTCCCACGCACCTTGTGAATCCACGTCGTCCATGGCAATATCCACAGCACCGTAGTTGCCGCTGCCCATTCCGTCCAAGATGAAGTTCTGCGACCACGGCGTCAAGGACGTTTCTTCGAGGTCCACATCCGCCTCACCGGCCCCATCGTTCGGGAACGCCGTCAAACCGATGCCCACCCACGAATCGATTTCGTGCGCATTGTACCCTCCGTAGAAGAAGCCGGGCGGTGGAACCCCACCTGAAGTCGCTCCGATGCAGAAGGAATTGTTGTAAATCCCACCTGGCGCACTGATTGTGGCTGGGTAGTCTGCGTTTCCGAAAATACGATGGACAAAATCCGTTTGGTTGACCGTGTGCACATACACCTTGTAAACAGAGTAGCCCGTGTAATCGAACGCAGAGAACTGGTCGATGATGAAGGGCGACGCACTGGTCTGGGTGAATTTGTACTGATCGTTGAGGACCATGCCGGCGGCATCCACGTCGGGAGCAGTTGGCAAGGCGGGTTCCGATGGACCGTTGGTCGCAAAGGACATGTGAATACATGTGCAGGCAATCAAAGACAGGAGTCCTGATTTGACCGCACCCTTCGTTAGGGTTTTGGCAATTTGGCGCATGGTGATAAATCGGCGATTTGCACTAAAATACAAAAACCGCGACTTAACACACAATAAAAAGCTTTTTATCTAAAATTATATGCTTGACAACCAATCCAATCCCGCCTCCATCCCATGACGATAATCCGCCCGCAAATCGCTGGCACTCACACTGTATCCATCGGATTGCAGCGGCGCAAATGGTGCGATTTCCGCCCAGGTCGTAGTGCCGTTGCCACCAGTGCGCAATTGATCCACCAGGCGGTTGTATTGCTCGTGGCTAGACTCAAACAACTTAGCAATGGCTTCATTGTCCCGAAACCAGTATGAAGCCAGCCAATCGAGCGTGCCTTGTTCAATCTGGAAGCCGGATGGACGCGTGCGCACCACGACGATGCGTTTGTACCCGTCTTCAACAGCGCGGTTCAATGGGATGGCGTCCGCATAGCCTCCATCGAACACCCAGCGGCCACCCACCTGAAGGCGACCACGGGTCACGAGCGGAAGGGTGCACGAAGCCAAGACGAGGCGCATCCAATTGCCTTTTTCGGGGTGCAGGTAATGCGGCTCCCCTGTTTCGCAATCCGCCGCTACGATGGACAAACGTTTGCCTTCGATGGCCGCGTAGGCCGCATCCCAATCAATGGGATCCGAGGACCGCACAACGTGCGCCAGATGCGCCAAATTCATCAGCCCTTCCTCGGAAAAAGCCGATGTAAACCGGATGAACTTGCCGTCTTCCACCAGCTGAGAAGCCACATTGATGAAATGCTTGCGTTGACCAGACAAAAACGATGTCAAGGCCATGGACCCTGCGGACACGGCGTAGTACGACTGAAAGGGATTGAACCCGACCGTCGCAAATGCATCCAAAACCCCCGCAGTGAAAGCGCACCGCAAACTCCCACCCTCGAGGACCAATGCATCGTATGGTTGCTTTGGGATCACCTTTAGAATGTACGAAATTTCCTGCATGGTTCGATTCTACACCTTGGCCGCCGTTGCTTTCTGGCTTGCGAGCTGCTCTTCTCCGGTCCCTCACTCCGCACCCACTGCAACACCCGACACCCTGCACATCGTGGCCTCTCGGCTGTTCGAAAGTCGCACGTACGAAGACTACCTCGAGCCTTTGGCTTCACCCGATGTCATCCACTGGCACGATGCTTCCGAATTGACAGAGCAGGAATTAAGCGGTGTGCTGGGATCCGCCCACGGCGTGCTGATGACGGGCGGTGCAGACATCCACCCCGCCCGGTATGGCCAAGCCGCAGACACGGCAAGGTGTGGCACCATCGATTTGGAAAGGGATCGCATCGAAAGTGCACTGCTCCACGCGGTGGATTCCCTTCGGCTTCCCTGTTTGGGCATTTGCCGCGGGCTGCAATTCATGAACGTGCACAACGGGGGCACCTTGCACGGCCACCTGCCAGACATTTTGGGTACAAATGCCCACCGCGCAGGCACGGAAGGAAATTCTCGGGATACGCTCCACGCCGTCATCGCTGGATCCAATGCCTATTTCATTGGATTTGAACGCGAAACAACTTCTGAAGTGATATCACATCACCACCAGGGGATTCATCAGTTAGGTGAAGGCCTCGAAGCATGGGCATACGCATCGGACGGACTCATCGAGGGCATTCGTCGGACCGACACCGTGGAGTGTCCTTTTTATGTTGGGGTCCAATGGCATCCCGAGCGATCCCCAACCAATCAACTCCTGGTTGAACCTGTAGGCAGGCATTTCTTGGATGCCGCACGACCGAAATAATTGGAGAATAGTCGACTTACCTCGCACCCTGTAGGAAGTCACATCGGCCCTGACACCTTTTCTCGGAGCCTTAAAAAAAAATAGCTAAATACAGGTTTATTGTAGACTAATTTTAGTATATTGCATACTAAATGATATTCTATAATGCGTAACCTTATCACATTCACTCTCGCCGCGACGCTGGTTGCCCTTAGCGCAAACGCGCAATCCCCTCTCGTGGGAGACACGACCATCTTAAAAGCTCAAGTCATCAATTCAGCGATGCACATCACCATTGATGAAGATGCGTTGAATGATTCCATTGCCTCGTTAGAGGCAATCTCTGGGCAATCATTGAGTTCAAGTTCAATGCTCGCTTTGTACGACTCAATGCTTGTTTACGCGTCCACCCACTTTTGCGGACAGCCCTACACCTACCAAGGTTATGATTACGCGACTGTAGAGATTGGAACCGATTGTTGGTTTGCAGAGAACCTGCGCGCTGAGGAACTCTCCGACGGAACCGCCATCCCAAACGGATTGGATGACACCGCTTGGGCTGCTGCCACAACACCAGCGCGTTCTGTGCTCGACGAGGGAGGGGCTGATGAAGCTTCCAACGAGGCCGACTTTGGCCTTTTGTACAATTGGTTTGCTGTCGATGCTGGCCTGTGTCCTTCTGGTTGGCACGTTGCCACTCAGACCGATTTCGAAACCATCATCGACGACAACGGTGGTTCAACCGTGGCGGGTGAAACGATGAAATCTGCAACTACCGACGATCCTTCATGGAACGGCACAAACACGACAGGATTTTCGGGAGTACAAAACGCAAGACGAAAGGCAGACGGAACATTCAATAACCTGAATCGAGGTTATATCTGGACATCTACCAATGGCGGAAACAAGGCCAAAGGTTTCCACCTGAGAAACAATAGCACTGAAGCTTTTGTGAATGAAAACGACAAGCAAAATGGTTTTGCCGTCCGTTGTGTTAAGGATTCCGACTGATTTCGCCTTTCCGGTTGCTGACCCCTCCAAGGCAAAGCCGTTGCGAGGTTAACTAATTCAAAACTGAACTACTTCGAAAAAGGCACCCAATGGGTGCCTTTTTTGTTTCCTGTACGCCTTAGGACGGCGGGAAATAAAACCAAATCTGACAACCGCTAAAATTCCATCGAGGAACCAAATTGAATGGCTGAAAGAAAGACCGACTGCTTTCTGCAAGTGGGCTTTTTTGTGTCACTATAGGGATTAGAACC
>CALKYI010000386.1 GCA_938003665.1 uncultured Flavobacteriales bacterium | reverse complement strand
TTGGATTTTTTCGGCGAACCGAGCACGCTCAGGTGTCAACACCCGCTCCACAAAGTCTTGGTAACGACGCAATTTCGCCGCGTGGTAGCCGCCCACACTTTGGAAGAAGTACGAAGCGGAAGCATCCGTGAAGGGGTTGTCCCAGCGAAGCAATCGATAAGGTGAACTGAAGCGCATGGCTCCAAATTGACTGACGGCCTCGATGCGGTCTTTATCAGCTCGGGTGAGGCGAATGCCATCCAATCGCTCGAGGTAGTGGTCATACAGCATCGCTGCACGTTCGACATTGACCGGATTGCTCCTGAAGTCTTGGGCCAGCAATTGCATCATTTGTGGCTCAGGCGTGAACGGGAAGGCGTGGTCTACTTTTTTGACCCAGTTGCGGTACATCCCATTGACCTTTTCGTCGTTGAAATACCGGCGATCCACGTTCCACAAGTCAATCGTAGTCACGAGGACCAATGCGAGCAACGCCACGGTCGGCTTGAGCTTGTTCCAGGCCATGGCGGCAACCAGGCCCGCCAAAATCACGAGCAATCCCAAGGTCCGAAGCACATCCGATCGGAACACTTCGAGTCGTCGGCTCAAGGCCTCTTGGTACCCCAACTGCTCCACCGCCACGTCCCTGCGAATGGAAGACTGGAAATCAAAGAATGCCTCGGGGACCCCATAAAATCCTACAAACAGCACCACCAATCCCAGCGCACTTCCCAGCCACCACCAACGGCGCTTGTTGGACATTCCGCCCGGCTGTGTGGCCTCACCCACCAATTCTTTCAGGCCAAACGCAGCTCCCATGGACACAGCCATCAGACCAAACACCAGCATCATCTTGGTGTCGCGGAATTTGCTAAACGCCGGCACGTGATCGAGGAAGAAATCCATCAGCACACCGCCGTCCCGCCGGCTCAACAAGATGGCCAACAAGGAAATGACCAAGAGCGGCCACCGCAACCGGTCGCGTCCGGCCACGAGGAACATGAAGAACAGCGCTACAAGGATGGCGCCGAAGTAAAACGCCCCGCCTGAGAAGGTCTGCTCTCCCCAGTAGAGTGGATTGTTCCCACCTTTGATGTCCGGGCAGAGGATGGACAACCATTCTCCATCGGCCATGCTGTATTCCAAGATGTAGTCGCGGTCCAATCCTTCTGCTGCTTCTGCCGGATCCGCATCTTCAAGGATGCGTTCACCCCGGATGGTGTACTGCGCGTATTCTTGGGTTTCTTTCAAATGGGCATAGCTGGGCAGGACCCCAATGATGCCCGCCAACAGCACCAGGGCATTGGTCCGCAGCGCCTTGGGCCAGTTTTGCTCCTGCACACCCAATCGCCACGTCTCGGCCAACCCAATGGCCACCAACAAGAAGAGCAAGTAATACGTCATCTGGGGGTGACCAGATGAAACATGCAAAGCCGTTGCAAATGCCGCCAAAGCACTCCCCGCAAACAAGCGGCCCCGGTACGCCCAAACGACACCCGCGAGTACAAACGGCATGTACGCGATGGCCTGCACTTTGGTGTTGTGCCCGGCGGAGAAATAGAGCACTTCGAATGAGCTCAATCCCATTCCCACCCCGCACAGGAGGGCAATCCACGGTGAAGCGCCGAGCGCGAGGGCCAAGATGTACCCGCCGATCATGGCCAGCCAAAACACCGAGATGCCATTGTACCCTACCAGCGAATTGATTACCCGTTTGGCTTGACTCACCACATCAAACGATGGCTTCGAGGGCAGGATGTGCGTGGTGGGCATCCCTCCAAACATGGAATTCGTCCAGCCCGGTTTTTCACCGAATAGCACCGCTGCATCTTTCGCCTCCTTGCTCATTCCTACCCAATTTTGGATGTCGCCTTGTCGCACCACATACCCATCAAACGACTTGGACAGCAAGGCCGATGCCAAGGCATAAAAAACAAGCACCGCAACGTAGTGCATGGCATGTTTTTGGAAATGAGCTTTCAATCGTTCCATGCGCAATTCAGATTTAGGCCCAAGTTACGGGGAACGGCCTCAAGGCTCGTCAATCTCCTCAAAATCCACGTAATCACCCAACCCGTCGTCCTTGGGTTGGGATGCTTGATTTCGGGGTTCGTTGCGGGATCCGCGACCCGTCGAGCGCGTGCGCTTCCGGCCTGAATTTCGCGGACCACCAAAAACGCGGTCGAGCCAACGGAACACAAACCACACCAGCGCGGCCGTTGCGATGAGTCGAAGCAGCCCCACGCTATTTGCTCAAGTACAAATTCCGCTCGCTGTACACCTTACGGAAGAACGGATCCCGCAAGTCGGGAATGAAACGAATGCCCTCTCCGGTCGACTTCATTTCCGGTCCCAATTCTTTGTTGACCTCGGGGAATTTCTCGTACGAGAAGACCGGGATTTTCACGGCGTAACCGTCGAGCTTCGGGTTGTGGGGCAGGTCCTTCAACTTGGCTTCGCCCATCATGACTTTCGTCGCGTGATTCACGTACGGTTCGCCGTAGGCTTTCGCGATGAACGGCACCGTTCGCGAGGCACGTGGGTTCGCTTCGATGATGTATACCTGGTCGTCCTTGACGGCAAACTGAATGTTGATCAAGCCCACCGTCTCCAGCGCCAGCGCGATGCGCTTGGTGTATTCTTCAATCTGGCTGATGATCAAATCGCCCAGGTTGTACGGAGGCAGCACCGCGTAGCTATCACCGCTGTGGATGCCGGCGGGCTCGATGTGCTGCATGATGCCAATGATGCGCACCTCATCGCCATCGCAGATGGCATCGGCCTCGCATTCAATGGCCCCATCGAGGTAGTGATCGAGCAGAACCTTATTGTCTGGCATGTCTCGGAAAATGTCGATAACGTGCCGCTCGAGTTCATCCTCGTTGATGACAATCTTCATGCGCTGTCCGCCCAACACATAACTGGGGCGCACCAACAACGGGAAAC
>CALKYI010000385.1 GCA_938003665.1 uncultured Flavobacteriales bacterium | reverse complement strand
CGACTGAAGTGGATTCGGAAGAGAGCGAAGAATGAGCACAGCCGCCGCTAAGAAGAACGCCCACATTGTCGAGTACGTCTTGTACGTCTGGCAAATGGAGGATTTGGTGCGCGCAGCGCAGTTTTCGGAAACAGCCATTGAAGGCTTGTTCAACGGAGAGGGTGGAGCGGACTGTGAATGGTTGCTACAACTCAGCAAGCAAATGCAGCGGGAAAAACTAGAGGAAAAGGGCCACATCTCCGATGTGCTCGAGGTGCAGACCGAACTCGCGTTGTTGCATGACTTGCTCACCGGTCCCATGGAAGATGAGATCTACGTCAGCGCCTTCCAGACCGCCGAGCCGATTTTGCAGGAGCTGGAGCAAAACAAAATGGGGGAGGGCATGCGCCATCCGACCGAAACCATGCTGACCGCGTTGTACGGTTGGCTGGTGCTCAAAATGAGAAAAGAGGATGTAACGTTGGAGACCCAATCGGCGCTGCAACCCATCCGAGAAATGGCGAACGCGCTGGCGCGCGGCCACGTCAAAATTTATCAGGGAAAATAGCCCTCAACGGCGCTGGAGCCGTCGCATGTGGCGGTTGCGACTGATGGCGATGCGCAACACATGTGATTCGTTTCGCAGCCGATCGATGACCGCCGTTGAAAGGGCGTCGGATGACAAGGCGATGGTGTTGGCTGGCCACGCTTCCGTGTCCGCTTCACCGACAATCATGCACCGAAAATACTCGTGCGCTTCAGCAGCGCGCTTAGCCAATGCCTTGATGGTGGAATCGCTTTGCATTTCTTCATCGACAATGAGCCATGCCGATTGGTGCTTGGCGTTGGCATGTACAAATTCCGCATCCGACACATCGGCGTCAGCAAGGGCGTGTGCTTCGGAAAAATCCCGAATGCGTTCCGCAAAGCTTTCGCTTTCGGCGTTGGTTCCGAAGGCGACCCAAATGAGCGGGGTGGAGTTAAAGGGTGTCATGCAGCGTAAATCGCGTTTGGCCGAGGTTACGAGTGTGGTTCCGAAAAGGTTGCAGATTCCCACAGTCGCCGTGTTCAAAACATAATTGGCTGTGCCCTCCATCCCGTGCTTTACCCACGAACTTCACGGGTTTAACGCCATGTCGACCGACGCCACCTCATTCGCTACACAGCCTGTTCTCTACCGGCTGGAAAACCGTGCAGAACGCACGGCTTGTGAAGAGGCCATGCGTCACCGCAAAGGCGAAGTCGTCGACACGCTCGAGGAGCAGTTGGTGGAGTGGTTGGTGACGGAAACGCCTTCCTTGCGGCAGCAGCCGGACGTCCTGGCCCAAGCCATTCAAAATCAAATTGGCGAGGCAGGTTGGGAGGCATTCGGCACGTGGGCATGGTTCCCTTGGCGGCAGACGTGGGTGCGTTTGTTGCCCGAAGCGGCCTTCATCGCTGTGCGCACCAACCGCAACCGCAACAAGATTACTACAGAGGAGCAGGATCTGCTCGCTTCAAAATGTGTGGGCATCGCCGGGCTATCCGTGGGCAGTGCATTGGCCATGACCTTGGCCATGGAGCGCACGTGTGGCAAGTTGAAATTGGCGGACTTTGACGTGCTTGAGTTGTCCAACCTGAATCGCATCCAAACCGGTGTGCACCATTTGGGCGTGCCGAAAGCGGTGGCCATTGCGCGCGCCATTGCCGAAGTAGATCCTTACTTCGAAGTGGAGCTGTTTCCGGATGGATTCACGGCAGAAAATGCCGAGGCGTTCATGGAAGGGCTGGACTTCGTTTGCGATGCGTGTGACCAAGTGCGTGCCAAGGCCAATCTGCGCTGGCACGCCAAGGCCAATGGCATTCCCCTCATCATGGAAACTTCAGACCGTGGCATGATTGACATCGAGCGCTACGATGAGGCGGACACGCCGTTCTTGCATGGCCGGATTTCCGACACCATGCTCGAGGCCATGCGCAATGCCTCGGCTTGGGAGCCGGAGTTTTTCGATGCGTTCATCGATGTGAGCCAAGCATCCGAGCGCGGCGTGGCGAGTTTGCAGGCCGTTGGAACAACGCTGGTCGGCTGGCCTCAATTGTATACCGATGTTGCCGCAGGGGGAGCCCATGCGGCCCAAGTCATCCGCAGCATTTTTCTCGGTGAGCATGTTCCAGATGCTCGCCATTACCTGGAATGGAATGAGCAGCTCCTTGAATCCGTCAATTGATCGCGCCCGGCAAGCAGAACGCATTGCCGAGGCTCAAGTGCACGTCTTCCGTGCCGACCAGCATGCGGACATCTGCCATGAATTGGTGGATGGCCACCAAGCGGTGCTCCAGGCGTACGGCATCAAGAAGCTGACCACCTTCAACCGCGATTGGATTGGCAATCCCAATGTCATCGTCATTGCGGCGGTAGGGCAGGGAACAGGTGTGGATGGGCGCAGCCGTCGTGTACTTGGCGGTGCGCGCATGCACGGCGCTCAAACGGTGGATCAATTGCCGTTGATTAAAGCCATTGGCGGCCAAGATCCCCAGCTCGGTGAGCACATGGAACAGTACGTGGAGGAAGGGGCGTTCGAATTGGGGGGGATGTGGAACAGCATTGAAATGGCCGGGATGGGCGTAGAGGCTACGTTCATGATTCAGGCGGCCATGGCCACCCTGACCATGGTGGGTGGCAGGCACTTATTCGCACTGACTTCGCCGGTCACCCGACGCATGCAAAAGCCGCTCGCTTTTTTCACTGAAAAGGGCATTGGGGACGATGGGTATTTCACCTATCCCACGCCCAAATTGCGTGCGACTATCGCACGGTACACCTTCCCTGAACAACTCGAAGATGTTCAGCCCGAGGTTCGGGCGTTGCTCGAAGGCATATGGCAAGACCCCGAAGGCATGGTGCACCAGGTGCACGGTCCCAAAGGGGAGTTGAACCTCAAATTCAGATTGGAAGTGTGATGGCCATTGCCAC
>CALKYI010000384.1 GCA_938003665.1 uncultured Flavobacteriales bacterium | reverse complement strand
TGGTCTTGCACACGAGCAACTTTTGCATGGACATCGCATTCGAGCGGCTGAAAGAAGTATTGAGGCGCATCGATGTGCTGACGATCGACGATGAAGAGGCCCGGCAATTGTCAGGAGAGTATTCGTTGGTGAAGGCCGCGCAGAAGATTTTGACCATGGGGCCTTCGACGTTGGTCATTAAAAAAGGTGAGCACGGGGCGCTCTTGTTCAATCAAGACGAAGTGTTTTTCGCGCCGGCGTTGCCATTGGAAGAAGTGCTCGACCCCACGGGCGCTGGCGACTCTTTTGCTGGAGGCTTCATCGGGTACCTCGCCCACACAGACGACACCACGTTCGCCAACATGAAGCGCGCGGTGGTTCTCGGGTCGGCGTTGGCCTCGTTTACCTGCGAGCAATTTGGCACCGAACGCCTGCTCAATTTGACCGAGGCGGAATTGGATGAGCGCATTCAGCGTTTTGTGGACTTGGTCGATTTCGACATCGTGTTGAAGTCCTGAGGGCGGTTCGCCGATTTAATTTGAAGTGTCCGGAGCATATTCCGGCAACCACTGCACGGGATCAAGCGCTGCACCGTCTACCCACCACTCGAAGTGGGAATGCGGTCCGGTCGAGTGTGTACCCGTCCCTCCCAGTACGGCAATGGGATCACCGGCTTGAACGCGGTCTCCGGCTTCGACCAACAAACTTTGGTTGTGCTTGTAAATGGAGATGCGGTTCCCAGGGTGTTGGATGTTGACGACGTAACCGCCGTCGGAAGTGTAGGAGGCGAGCATGACTGTGCCGTCGTCCACCGCGTGGATCACCGAACCAACAGGCGCTACAAAATCCACTCCGAAGTGGCCGATGGCCGGGTCGAATTCGGATGAAATTTCACCTTGCAATGGGGCAAACGGAATGCTCTTGGACGTGCGCTCCGCAGATTGGGCGCGTTGCAATGCAAACCGGTCTTCGTCTTCTACCCGTGCACGCAGGGCGAGGTCTTCGTCGGTCAACCCCCAATCGTTCAATCCCTCCTCTGCGTCTGCCAGGGCGGCACTGTCCAAAACGGCTGCTTCCGTTTCATTGGCCACTACCTCGCCGGTCAAGATGGAGCGGAGGTCACGGAGGTATTTGTCTTGTCGGTTGAGTGCCTGGATGGCGCTATCCGCTCGCAACTCCACTTCAATGGCCCGCATCCGGCTGGCCTCGCTCACATAGCCAGGTACAACATACTCCCGCAATGGCGTCCACGCGACGACCGCATAGGTGATCCCAACTACGGTGAGGACGACAGCGCTAAATGTGGCCGCCATTCCCCAACGGTTGACGGTCATTTGCCACCTTTCCTTGTAGGATTGTTCCTCGTGCAGGACCAATCGGTAGCGTTTGAACCAGCGTTGGCGGAAGTCTTTCAAATGTGACATGTCGGCAACAAATATCGCGGAATACACAAAAAGGCACCCTTAGGTCGGCCCGTTTGGAATAATTTAGCGGATTCTGCGTTGAGCACCTGTCCATGGGACCAAAGAATATGAGCACAAACAGGATGTTGGGTTGGGGGATGGTAATCCTCCTGATGATGACGGGGTGTTCCACAACCCGGGACGGCTTTGCCTACAGGGCTTACCACAACATGCACGCCAAGTACAACGGATTCTTCTACGCAAACGAGGCCATGGCGGAAGCAGAGGAAGT
>CALKYI010000383.1 GCA_938003665.1 uncultured Flavobacteriales bacterium | reverse complement strand
AACCTCTACAGCTACCTCGATTCTGGCTATGCCGTTATCATCGACTTTTCGGCTCCGTGGTGCGGACCGTGCTGGAACTACCACACGAGCGGCGTGTTTGAAGAAATTTACGAGGCCCATGGCCCTGACGGAACGAACGAGGTGCGCATCCTCTTCATCGAATCCGATGACAGCACAACGGACGACGACCTCCACGGCACAGGGACCAGCACCTGGGGCGATTGGACGGCAGGTGTAGAATACCCCATCGCTGACAACGGCGGCAACATCTTCGATCTGTACCAATGCGCCTACTACCCCACGATTTTCACGGTATGCCCCAACCGCATTATCCAGCAGACCGGCCAAGCTTCGGCGGAAGGACACATCAACTACTTCCAGTCCGGCTCTTGCGCACCGGCGACCATGCCCAATGACGTGAGCCTCTTGGAATACCTCGGCCCCAACCGCACCTGCCCCGAAACCCCAACACCACTCTCCGTCAAGGTCATGAACCAAGGCACAGCGCCTTTGACAGCCTTCACGTTGACAGCAAGCACGCTTTTCGGAACGGAACTCCTCACTTACGATTGGACAGGGAACCTCGACACGTACGAGATGGAAGTTGTCGAATTGGGCGACGCCGTCTTCCCGTCGACATCCATGTTCTTCATCGACGTGACCTCTGCGGACGATTACGATGGAAACAATAGCGTTTCCGAGACGATGAACCTCACGAGTGAAATCGCCACGTCCCTCGTTCGCGTGCGTTTCACGACCGACAACATGCCCGGCGACAACCGCTGGGACATCACAGACGGAGCCGGCGATGTGGTGGCAAGCACCGCCTTTGGCGACATGACCGAGAACCAGACCGAATACGAATGGTGGGTCAATTTGGGTGCAACCGGTTGCTATAATTTCACGGTCTACGATCAGCTCGGAAACGGCGGCAACATCGAATGCGACATCAGCACCTTCAACGAAGACGGTGTGAACATCAACACCATTTTCACGGTGAACAACAACGGCAACTGGACGGACCTGAACAAAGGATTCTTGGTCAATGAGGTCAACATGAACATCGGCGAGCAACTGGCTGCGCCCATCGCTGTGTACCCGAACCCGACCAGCGGCATGCTCACCCTGCAAGGCTTGAGCGCTGTGCACAACCAACGCATCAAGATCCGCGATGCGCAGGGGAAGCTCATTTTTGACCAAGAGCGTTCAGCAACAGGGGCCACGTGGGTACTCGACCTCAACGACCTCGACAGCGGATTGTACATCCTGACGGTCATCGATGGCAACCGCCGCTTCACCCAATCCATCGTACGTTCCTAATGGCTCGGCACTCGCTTTTATACAGCCTCTTTGGGGCTGCAATTGTCATCCTCGCGGGCTGCGACGAGTTGGAAGACCCGGTCATCCCCGTCACGACGAACTACCTCGAAGCGGTCTACGGTCCGGCTCCGGCATTTGAATCGCTCCCTCAGGGTGACGCGGTCAAGCGGGTGTTGGTGGAGGACTTTACCGCCCACCAGTGCGGCAACTGCCCGGCTGCGGCCATCATCGCTGAAGACCTCGTAGCGAATTACGAAGGAAAAATCAGTGCGATGGCCATCCACGCCGGCAACTTGGCGAATACAGATGACGATTACTTCGATACCGACTGGACCACAGAAGAGGGGGATGTGTTTTGGGACCAATTGGATTTCCAGGCCAACCCTGTCGGCCGCATCAACCGCATCAACGGTGTTGGGTCATTCTGGGCTCCAGCACAGTGGGAGGAAAAGGCGGTGGAAGAGATGAACCTCGACCCCGTCCTTGGGCTCCAATACGATTACGAATGGGTCCCTGCGAACGGGCACTTAAACCTGCACTTGCACGGGACGTTTTACGCCGATGTCACCGGCCCCATTCAAGTGGCTTGGCTCGTTTTGGAGTCGCACATCTTCGATTACCAATTGGATTATTCAGCCGATCCTGAAGTGGTCGCCGATTACGAATTCAACCACGTGCTTCGTGGTTCCGTGCACGGCGCACTGGGCATCGGATTTGGGGATGCGGCCGGTGGGGCTGCGGCCGGGGATGTCGCCACCCAATCAGCTACGTTCACTTGGAACGAGGCGTGGGTGATTGAAAACGCCACGGTCTTGGCGGTGGTATCCGATGCAAATGGCTACGTGCTGAACGTCGCTGAAATCCACATGGACTGATGCGGTTGGTCGCATCGTGCATCCTCGCATTCATTTGCGCAGCGCTCTCCATGGCGCAGGCGCAGGAAGACCCATTGAAATTTTCGGCACGTCTCCACGCAGGATTTTCAGCCACCCAAGTGCACGGTGATCAAATCTCCGGTTTCAACAAATTTGGCCTCTGCGCCGGGGCAACCATTGATATGCGGCGCTCCGCACGACAAGGCGTACAATGGGGCATCCTGTACACCCAGAAAGGCAGCCGCCGGGTTCCCGATACCAAAAATGGCGACTTCAACTCCTGGCGGTACCGCTTTACCTACATCGACTTGCCGCTGATTCGCACGTGGAACCCTGCCCCTGAATGGTGGTGGGGTGCAGGCGTTCAACCCAGCGTGCTCGTCGCGGCAGAAGAGGACTTTTACGGCAACGGCTACAGCGATCTCAGCTACCTCGAACTCAATGCTGTTGACGTCGGAGGGGTGTTGCAGGCCGGCTACACGTGGTCGCAAACAACCGCCTTGGAAGTCCGGCTTTCGCAGAGCCTGTTGCCCATCAGTGAGCGCCCCGACCAGCCCGTACAGCGTTGGGACAACTTCATGATGAACATGGCCATCCAATGGATGGTCACGTGGCGGTTAGGCTAACCCTACTGCTTACCCGTGCCCTCGTAGATGCGGGAGGGCGACCGATCAACGGCCTCAACCGCTTCGAGCCACTCCAACCACAAACCCTCTTGAACGGCTTTCACCTCGTCAGCAAAGGCCTTTCCTTCATCGCGGAGACGCTCCAATGCACGCTGCGCATTGCCGCCCGGTGCGTCAGCCCCTCCCGTCACAGAGAACGCCGTCCACATGACTGAGTTCAACCGTTCGGTCACGCTGCCCGTGCCCTTGTAATCCCGCGGCTGGTAGTAAATCTCCTCAATGCGCGTCAATTCACCATCGAGTGAGTCCGCCAAGGCGGTCGCATCCTCTTTGAGCGAGTCGGGAATCCACTTCAAATCGTCTTTCACGGTGCCCATCGTGGTCAGCATGCGCTGTACCTCGTTCATGGCATCCACAATGGGCTTGGCCGCTTCCATGGCGATGCGCTGGTGCAAATTGCGCGCTTCGTGGGCCTGTCGGTTGTACGGCACGCGCGGATCCGGATGAACGGTCACGGACGTGGAGCTAGCGTGGTCGCCCATGTTCATGGCCAGGGTGTACGTGCCGGGCAGGACGTCCGGTCCGCCTCCACTCGGCGTTTCCTTCTTTTTCTTCAACTCCCGCTGGGGCCAATCCATGCCGTTGGTGTCGAACCGCCAACGCATCGTTTGGATGCCACCGTCCGCTGTGAGTGCACCGTTGCGCAGGGTATCGCCTTCGGCGTTGAGGACGCTCCACTGCAGGTCATCTTTTCCGTACGCCTCGGCCGTATCCGGGTGGACATAAAATTGCACCCGTGCACCGCCGCCGTAGTTCTCTCCACTCCAGTAGTGATCGGCTGGGAATCGAGCCCCCGCGTGGCGCCGGAAATTCACCTGATAGGCATCCGGAATCGAGAATACCCGCAGGCTTTCTTCCATCAGACCGTTGCCCTCTGCGGCGAGGGAACGCAATGGCGCTAGGTCATCAATGACATACGCCGCTCGGCCAAACGTGCCCAAAACCAAGTCCCCGTCCCGTGGGTGGATGACCATGTCACGCACCGGAACCGAAGGCACATCGTGTTCCCATCGTTTCCAATTCGCGCCCCGGTCAAAGCTGACGAAGAGCCCTTCCTCCGTTCCTAAGAACAGCAACGAGGCTACCTCGGGGTCTTGTACGACGCTCAACACGTGGCCGGTCACCTCCCCGCCTTCGAGGACCAACCGCACCCACGACGCACCGCCATCGGTGGTGCGGTACAGGTACGGCTGCCAATCGTTGCGGCGGTAATCGTTGACCACGACGTAGACTTCATCGGCATCGTGGGGACTCACATGAATCTGTGGAATCCACGCCCCTTGAGGGAACCGCTTGATGCTCGCCGCGTGGTCCGTCCACGTCGCGCCTCCATCGGTGGTATGTTGGATGCGTCCGTCATCCGTACCGACCCAAATCTCTCCTTCACGCAATGGATTGGGCGAAATGCACAGGATGGTGCAGTGGTTGTCGGCCTTGGTCGCATCGATGGTCAAACCCCCGGACTCTGCTTGGTTCTGCTTTTCGGGATCGTTGGTCGTCAGGTCCGGACTCTTGACAGCCCACGTGTTCCCGCGGTCGGTGCTATGGTGCACGAACTGAGATCCGAAGTACACGCCGTTGGCGTTGAATGGGTCGGCCGCAATGGCCGAGTTCCATGCAAACCGCAGGGCGGTGGTGTCGTGTGGCACCGGTTGCACCGATGTGCCGTCTCCGTTGCGCAAGTCGATGCGCGAGAGGCCACCCCCTTGGTACATAGCGTACGCTGTATTCAGGTCTTCAGGAGCCGGCAGCACGTCGAATCCGTCTCCAAATAGGATTTCCTGCCAGTCCTCGTTTCGAATGCCACCTACGTGCCACACTTCGCTGGGACCGACCCACGAACCGTTGTCCTGCATGCCTCCGTATATGCGATACGGGATGGCATTGTCCACACTGATGTGGTAGAACTGACCGAGCGGAAGGTTGTTGACAAACGTCCAGGTCACACCGCCATCCCGGCTGATGTTCAACCCGCCATCGTTGCCGTCAATCAGGAAATTCGGGTCATCCGGGTGGATGTAAAACGCATGGTGATCCGGGTGCACTCCGCTGTACGGCAGGATGGTCCTGAAAGTCTTGCCGCCGTCCTCGCTTAGGTCGACCATGGAGTACAAATTGAAAATGCGCTTTTCGTCCGAGGGGTCCGCATAAATGTCCGCGTAGTAAAACGGTCGATTCCCGACCTGCTTCCCCTGGATCAGGGACCAGTTCAATCCGCCATCTGTGGAATGGTACAGACCCGTCTCGCTCGATTCAATCAAGGCGTAGACCACGTCCGGATTGGCCGCGCTGATGGTCAAACCAATGCGGCCCAATTCGCCGGCGGGCAGCCCTTCATCCTCAGTCAGCTGTTTCCAGTTGTCCCCGCCGTCGTGGGTGATGTACAGGCCGCTGCCTTCTCCGCCGCTGGTGAAAAACCACGGCTCACGGCGGTGCGACCACAGGGCTGCGATCAATTTGTCCGGGTTGGATGGATCGATTATCATATCGGCCACGCCGGTGCGTTCGTCGATGTAGAGCTGGTGCGTCCAGGTCTTACCACCGTCGGTGGTTTTGTAAATGCCCCGGTCCGGGCTGTCGCCCCAAGCCGTCCCGATGGCGCCGACCCACACGGTTTGGTGGTCAGTCGGGTGCACGATGATCCGGTGGATGTTGCGCGTGCCTTCAAGGCCCATCAATTCCCAAGTGGCACCGCCATCAATACTGCGGTACACCCCACGGCCGCTGGAATGCGAATTCCGCGGATTGCCTTCGCCGGTCCCCACCCAAATCACATCGGGATTGGACGGTGCAATAGCGAGGGCACCGATGCTTTGGGTCGCCTCATCGTCGAACAGCGGTTCCCATTCCACACCAGCCGTGACCGATCGCCAAAGGCCCCCACTCGCGGTTCCGATGTAAATGACTTCCGGCCGGTCCCGCTGGACATCAATGGTGGTGACGCGACCACTCATGGCGCCGGGGCCGATGTGGCGAACGTTCATGCCTTCGATGATGGCATCGACATCCTGGGCTTGGCCGGGGACGAGTCCCGCCGCCAAGAGGAGCAAAACGCTCCAGATTTTGAATTCCATGGTGTGCATCACAATTGAATTTTCATGTTCTGTTTTGAATCCACTGGGATGCCTACAGCAATGCCCAGTGCACTTCCTTTCACTTCTCCTTTTACACTCACTTCCACTTCTTCGCCCTTAATGAACCGCAACAGGTTGCCCTCGAGTACGGTCAACAACGCAGTCGTTTCCGCTTGCACCGAAAGCCGCAAAACTTGATTCGGCCCTTTGGGGATGGACTGGGCGAAAGGCAATTGGACCTGACCGACCGGCGTTCCGCTGATGGCCAACTCCACGTCAACCGATTCAGCAGCAATGGCCACGGGATTGGGGTTGTTGACCACCAGGGCCAATTCCCCACCGATGCCTCCGCGGCTGATGGAGAGCTCACTCAACCCATCCACCCGCACGACCTCAACCGGTTGCAGGGCTGTGCACCCGACCAGCGCCACCAGGCTCAAGCAAGCAAGGACAGCCCTCATTTTTCTGCGCTCAACCGCGCGAAGTGCTCGTGAAACAGGGGAATGGTCTCAATGCCTTTGAAGTAGTTGAACACGCCGTAGTGCTCGTTGGGCGAGTGGATGGCATCGCTGTCCAAGCCGAAGCCCATCAGGACTGTTTTGAGGCCCAAAATGCGTTCAAAGCTCGAAACGATGGGGATCGATCCGCCGCCTCGGAAGGGCACCGGCTTGCGGCCAAACGTCGCCTCCATCGCGGCAGATGCTGCGCGGTACGCCACCGAATCCGTCGGTGTCACGGCCGCTTCGCCTCCGTGCATGGGCGTAATTTTCACCTTGACCGATGGCGGTGCAATGGCTTCGAAATGGCGCATAAACTGAGCCGTGATCTTCTCCGGGTCTTGGTTGGGTACCAAGCGCATAGAGATTTTGGCGGTCGCTTTGCTGGCGATGACCGTCTTGGCCCCGTCGCCGGTGTAGCCGCCCCACATGCCGTTGACATCGAGGGTGGGCCGGATGCTCATCCGCTCCGGAGCGGTGTAGCCCTTCTCCCCTTCCACGGCTCCAATGTCGATGCTCTTTTTGTACTCCTCTTCACTGAAAGGCGCCTCGGCCATGGCATCCCGCTCCTCGCGCGACAATTCCACCACGTCGTCGTAGAACCCATCCACCGTAATGCGTTGGTCTTCGTCCTTCAACGAAGCAATCATCTCACACAAGATGTTGATGGGGTTGGGCGCCGCGCCCCCGTACAACCCGGAGTGCAAGTCGCGGTTAGGGCCTGTGACCTCCACCTCGACGTAACTCAAACCGCGCAGACCCACCGTGATGGAGGGGACGTCGTTGGCGATGATGCCGGTGTCGCTGACGAGCACGATGTCCGCAGCGATTTTCTCCCGGTGGGTCTCGAGGAATGCGTCCAAGTGTTCGGAACCTACCTCTTCTTCCCCCTCGATCATGAACTTCACGTTGCAATGAAGCGCATTGCTCTGCACCATAGCTTCCAAGGCCTTGACGTGCATGAAAAATTGCCCCTTGTCGTCGCACGCCCCACGGGCGAAAATGGCCCCTTCCGGGTGAATATCGGTCTTTTTAATCACCGGCTCAAAGGCAGGCGCATCCCACAATTCTAGAGGATCTGCCGGCTGGACGTCGTAGTGGCCGTATACCAATACCGTCGGGGCGTCGGGGCCGACCATCTTCTCGCCGTACACCACAGGGTAGCCCTCGGTTGGGATAATTTCAATGTTTTCACCGCCCGCGGCTTCCAATTGCTTCGCTACCAGTTCGGCGCATTTTTGAACATCGCCTGCAAACGCAGGATCAGCAGAAACGGATGGGATGCGGAGCAGTTCGAACAGCTCTTCGAGGAAACGGTCGCGGTTGGATTCAATGTAAGGCTGGCAGGCAGACATGGTCGTGGGTTTTGGTTCAATCTGTCACGAATTTAAGCCAACTCAGCTTGTGCCCCATGCGCACAGGCCCGAGCGACTTGGGAAGCCGAATCGGTGGCCGACACGCTATATTTGCCGGCGATGGCCAACCGACCTCAAACGCCCAATTTTGAAGACACACAACGTGCGTTTGCCCACCTCTCGGAGGGGGAATTGACGCGAGCATTGGTCTTGTTTCAAACCGTGGGAAACATCCGGTTGGTGCGCCTTGGAAAGGCATTGATGCAACTCGCACTGGCCTTGCGCATCCCGGTGGGCTGGGCCATTCGCCCGACAGTCTACAGCCACTTCTGCGGAGGTGAGACCATTGCCGAATGCGAAGAGACGGTTGCGACCTTGGCCAACAACAAGGTCCACACCATACTCGACTACAGTGCAGAGGGCAAGGAGCAAGAGGCTGATCTGGACAGCACGCACCAGCGCATTCTAGAGGCAATTGAAGCGACCCAAGGCGACGACCGTCACGGGTTTTCGGTCTTCAAGGTGAGCGGCGTGGCCTCAACGGCCTTGATGCAAAAAGCAGCCGAGCACCCCGACCAGTTAACCGATGCAGAGACCGAGGCGTGGAACCGCGTCCAAGCACGTGTGGACGAGCTGTGCAGCCGCGCAGCCGCACTCGGAACACCCATTTTCATCGATGCCGAAGAGACGTGGCTGCAAGGTGCCATCGATGCACTGGCGTTGGATCAAATGCGCAAGCACAACACCGAACGCGCAGTGGTCTTCAACACCGTTCAACTCTACCGCCACGACCGCCTAGCTTATTTGCAGGCGATGACCCACAAGGCCGCTGAAGAGGGCTGGCACCTCGGTGTTAAACTCGTACGTGGCGCCTACATGGAAAAAGAGCGCGAGCGGGCTGCAGAACGCGGTTACCCCTCGCCCATCCAACCCGATAAAGCAGCTACTGACCGTGATTTCGATGCCGCGATTCAGTGGTGCGTCGAACACCTCGACCGAGTGGCATTTTGCGCGGGCAGCCATAACGAGGCGAGCAACGCACTGTTGGCGCAATGCCTCGAAGGCGCGGGCATCCCGGCGAATGACCCCCGCGTGTGGTCTGCCCAGCTCCTGGGCATGAGCGACCATATCAGCTTCAACCTGTCGCAATCGGGGTTGAATGTGGCCAAATACGTGCCGTTCGGCCCCATTCGCGAAACCATTCCGTACTTGATTCGGCGCGCCGAAGAGAACTCCTCAGTCGCTGGGCAAACCTCTAGGGAATTGGAACTCATCCGACGCGAGGTGCAGCGCCGGAAGCAATCGGCCTGATCCTTACAACGTGATGCTGATGCCGGCTCGGAAGAGGCGTGGCATGTTGGGACGCAACCCTGCAGGGCGCATGGCCACGACAGCCGTTGAATTGAATGCGTTGTTGACACCAACGTAACCAGTGCATTGTTCATTGATCGCGTAACGGTACATCGCATCCAAAACCGTCAGCGCATCCGTCGCATTCGCGGCATCAGGCGTGGCTTGCCCCGCTTCTACGCGCATGGAAGATGCATACCTCGCGTTGAACTCCAATGCATGGTCCCCACAGATGATAGATAACTGAGCGTTGCCTTGATGGGGCGACAAGTAGGGCAAATAATCTCCCGCTTCGACCACACTCCACGGACCAAAATCGCTTTCGAAAGCGGAGGTAAACCGTGCCAATGTGTACGTGTACGTCAACCGCAGTGGCAGCGCTACATGGGCGGCATTGGGTGCCAATTCACCCGCCCATTCGCATTCTACACCACTCGTTTGCGCCGAGCCTCCATTGAACAAATCTCCGGTACCCAGTCCACCCGTAGCCGTCAAATCCGATCCCAGCAAGTCAGCGTAAGTATTGTGGAACACCACCAACTGACCGGCACTGTGCACCCGGCTCCAGCGATACCCCAATTCGGCGTTCACACTGGACTCCGGACGGGTGTTTGGTGCACTTCCCGGTGGAATGAAACCCCGGTGTACACCCAAGAAAAGGTGGTCCGAGTTCGGCAGCTCGTAGGTCAATCCCACGCCGGGCAACCAAACATCCACCGCATTGCTGCGTTCTTCCGGGCTGTCTAGCCGTTCCGCATCGGTGGAGGCATAGGACTGGCGGTAGAATTCCATGCGTTCCGACCGAATTCCTGGGGTCAGGGTCCAGTGCTCGTGGCGCAAGGTGGCCCGAACAAACCCGGCGAACGCTCGGGCGCCGTCAATCCGGTTGCCCGCACTGCCCGGTGTTCCCGCTTCGATCAGGCGCATGTGGTTGTCGCTGAGGCGGTACGCATCGCGCCACTGGAAACGGTCCACCCAGTCCGAATGGAATCGGGCTCCGTACACCACTTGATGGTGGTTTTTGGCTCCCCACTTGAAGGTGCCGCGGTGCTGTACGCCGCGGGTACCGTACCAGCGGTTGTTTGCTTTCACCAGCACCGCTTCACCGTCCGGAGTATCAGCCTTTAGCACATCCACTTCATTGGATGCATAGAGGCTGAGCAAGCTGGTGCGCTCGCCATTCGCGTCGCGGTACCCGTCGAGCTTGTACCAATTCCGGTGAAACCGGGTCCGGTATACGTCCGTCTCGAATTGCCACCGCTCAGAAACGGTGACTTCATGCCGCAGTACAGCCTGATTCTGGTTGGCCGCCATCACATCCTGTGCTGAAGCCGCATACCGTGCGAGTGGATCAGTGGTAAAATCCGTTTCGGTCAAGCCGGCGTAGGTTTCGTGGCTTTCCTCTTCGACGAAACCAACCTTGAATTGGAAGCTCTGCGCAAGGCGCCGTCCCGGAGCCGCCGTCCAACGCACCTTGGCGATGCCGTCGGTTTTGGCAAACCCGGTCGATTGGTTACCCGGCAGGTGCTTGAACCCGTCGCTGCCCAACTGCATCCCTTCCAACAAGGATCCCCATGTTCCCTTCTTCCCGGACCAATGTTGCACCACGCGGAGGTGGCGGAGGTGGCCACCGTACCCACTGACTTCTGAGCGAAAAACCACTAGGTCGGACGCCTCCTCAATGGGGGTTGTAACCAGGTTGATGGCGCCACCAGCGGTCTGAGGGCCAAAGGCAATCTGGCTGCTTCCTTTGAGGACTTCCACCGCGCTCATCCGGGCAATCGATGGAAAGTAATAAGCGGCCGGAGCCGTGTACGGTGCAGGTGCCATCAGCACCCCGTCTTCCATCAAGGTGATGCGCGCGCTTCGTTCGGAGCCCGAACCGCGCAATCCAATGTTGGGCCGCAACCCATACCCGTCTTCTTCCTGGATGTTGACCCCACTCACTGCACGCAGCACACGCAGCGGATCGGTGAACGCATACCGCTCCAACTCGGCCGGCGAAATCACGTGCAATGCGCCCGGCACCTCATCCAGACCACGTGCCCCTGCTCCCAACCCGACTGTTTCAATGGACGCCTCCGGAAGCGCGTGCCATTGCGACAACATCGCCGAAATCGAATCCTCACTCAGCGGAGCCGAATCCTGTGCCTTGGCCCCCCCGTAGAAGAGGATGCAAGCGACCACGAAAAGGGAGAAAAAACGGCGGTGCATGGTGCGTGAATTGCACTGCAAATTTGTGCGCCCGTTGCGCCATGAACAATCCCTCAAATGGGGTAATTTAGAATTATTCTAAACAACGATTGGCACCGCTTGTCGGCTCAACCCTTCATCCATCGGATGCTCTGCTGGTGCTGTTCAAACACCAATTGCAGCACGTACGTGCCTGCTGCCAAATCGCTCACCACAAGGCCTTCCAACGCTTCGTCCACTTGGACTTCACGCACAAGGCGACCGCTTGCATCCAACAGTCGAACCGTCAACGGCTGTTCCATTCCCGCAGGAATCAGGCGCAACCGGTCCCCAGCTGCCACCGGGTTGGGCGCCACCCGCCAGTCGCTCGCGGTTGGATCGAATCCGGGCCAGCCGGTGGCCTCCGTGCTGGCAACCACAACGGGCGTGCGGTCCGCATCGTTGTACATGCTTTCGAACGCCGAGATGCGTTCGCTCTGGTCTGAAAATTCAAACAAGGCACTCACCCACCGCGCCGGTACCGCTTGGTAGTGCAAGCGAGCCGAGGCTACGACGCGCATAGCCTCTGAATCGGTGGAAATTCGATACACCAATCGGTCGGTGCCGGAGCCTTCTTCGCCATCCCGACGGTTGAAGTCTGCATCGAGTGCAGCCATGGGGCCCACTTGAACCGTGTCGTAGACCGGATGCAAAGCCGAGAAGCCACGCGGCACCAAGCGGTTGTCCTTGAGGATGACGTCCGCCCGCTCAAGCACTTGCGTGTTGGCACCGGATACGTCGCCCATGACCAATTCATACACCTGTACTTGATCTTCACTGGTAATCTCATTCCAATGCGGCTCGTACTCCTCATCCCGACCCGAAATCCCATCGGCTTCTGTCCAGCGTCCGCTGTGGAACAATGTATCGGACCCACCGTCCGTCAAGATGAATTCCAAGAACGCCACCCGTGCCGGGTACCCGCTTGGAAATTTATGACCGGCGAGGTTTTCGACTTCCACCTCGAACGCCCATTCCCCCGGGTCTGAGGCCAGTTGATTGACACTCAGGCGAGCTGTTTCGTGTTGAAGGGAAGCCACAGTTCGGGCGATGGTGGAGTCGAATTGGGTGGGCGAGGCACTCAAACTGAGCTGGACGGCGTTGTCGCGCATTAACTTCAACATAAAGGCATTGCCGCCGACCAAGTGATGTTTGCCAAACCGCTGAGGAAACAGCCAGTTGGGCTGGGTAGCCGCAATGGCTCCACCTTCCACTTGTGGCATGTGGCAGGTTTGGCATTGGACGTTTTCGGCATTGAAGGCCGAGTTGACCCACTCGAGGTAAGTGGTCTGCTCAAAAAAGACATTGCCGGTTTCTTCGCCTTCAAGGTCCTGAGTGTGGGTGTACAACGAGTGGCAGCTCGCGCAAACTTCGCTGTTGCGCATGTGCTCGCCGTACGCCGGGATAAAGCCTGTCTGGCCGCTCATGAGGCCGTCCCACGGATTCTCAAATCCGCCCCAGGCGACGTTCTCTTCGTTGATGGGCAAATCGCCGTTGTGACGGCCCGCCAATCCAACATCGTCAATGCTGTGGCAACCGGTGCAGCCCACCCCGTCCAATCCGAGTTCGTCGTCGAGCAGGTCCTCCAAGGTGTACCCGTTGGGTCCAGCGGTGCCGGTCATGTGGGCCTCGTGGTACCCCTGCGGCGCGTGACAGGCCGTGCACAAATTCTCGATGGACTCGCGGTGCGTGGGGTTGACCAGCCCCTCGTGATCCACTTTGGCCTGCCAAAACGGGTCCCGGGCGCTGTTCGCCATCAACGTCGCTTGCCAATCCGTCACTGGGCTGACTGTCGCTCCGTTTTCGTCCACGAGTGCGTGGCCATTGGGATCTGGCGCATGGCAGTTGACGCAGTTGCCCGAACCGGTGAAATACACCCCTTCTTCGGTGCAAAGCTCCCCCATTCGCCAGCGCGTCCACTCGGCATCGTCCTTGCCAAACCGTTTGTGCGGATCTTGGGCGCCCGTCAACAACTGCCCGAAGCCGAGGGCCACCAAAGGCACGAAAAGGGCGATGTACGTTCTGCGGGGCATGGAGCGTGAATGGTATCTTCGCAAAGTTAGCTTGCAAAGTAGATTCATGCCTTCACGTTATGCCCTCCATCGCCGCGGACGTTCCGCACTGTTTGCCATTGTTGCCACTTTGCTCGCGAATGCGGGCTTTAGCCAATCCACCGCTCCAGAAGCGATTGTGGGTGAACGGCTGATTGCAGCAGAGTGGCCCGTCTCGGTGCGCCCTGCCTCCCATGCTGAAGACGAGACCAACCTCCTCATCGTGTGCCACAGCGGATTGGTCATGTGGTTCGACGAAGAGACGGGAGAGGTCCGCGACGAGCCTTTCTTGGACTTGAGTTCAACCGGCTTGGACCTCTGCGATTACGGCATCATGAGCGAGCAAGGGTTGAACGACCTCATCCTCGATCCTGACTTTGAAACCAACGGCCTGTTCTATGTCATCTACAACGGTTACCGACCGGACGGCACCGGTACGTTCATCGATGAACGGCTCGTGTGCTTCGGCACCAACGCCGACCGCACCGCAGCCGACACCAGTACCTGGTACGAAGTCATCGAACTCGTGCAACCGGCCCGCGGGCACAATGGTGGCCAACTTCACTTTGGACCGCTCGATGGCTACCTATACATCAGCACGGGCGACGGTGGTGGTACGGGAACAGGAGAAACCGGCGGCGGCAGCGGCGGCGATGACCACGGACCCATCGGAAACGGGCAAAACCTCGAGACTTTGCTCGGCAAACTTCTGCGCATCGACGTGAACGGACTCGATCCGTACACCATCCCCGAAGACAACCCCTTTGTTGGAAACCCAGATGCCCTCGACGAGATTTGGGCGTACGGATTTCGGAACCCGTGGCGCTGGAGTTTCGACCGCTTGACCGGAGACAAATTCATCGGCGACGTCGGCGAAGTGGACTGGGAAGAAATCAGCATGGAGTCAGCCGGATCGGCGGGTGGACTCAACTTCGGATGGCGCCTGATGGAAGGCCCCATGTGCTACGAACCCGTTGTGCATTGCGACCCCCACGGGAACCTCCAGCTGCCCATTTTCTCGTATCCACACGAAAACGGTTGGTGCTCAGTCATCGGCGGTTACCGCTACCGCGGCAGCGAAATTCCCACCTTGTACGGAAGCTATGTCTTCACGGACGCGTGCGGTTTTTACGATGTCAAATTCTGGTCCCTCACCGAACAGGCGGACGGCACGTGGGTGGATGCGCCACTGGACATTCAAGTTCCTGACGGCTTCGTGCCGTGGGACGAGACGCGTTTTGCCTTCAGCGAAAACAACCGCGGCGAGCTCTACTTGTGCACGCGCCTCAACATCTACAAATTGGTGTACGACCCGGCCGACCAATCCGGCGGTGAAGAACTGGCAGATGCATTGCGGTTTACGCCCAACCCCGTAGTTATCGGAAACGATGTCGTTCTGGACGTCGGTACCAATGCATTCCTCACCCACCTGCGCATCACAGATGCCAGCGGTCGATTGGTGCATGACGTGGAACTCTCCGGAGTGGAAGCTCCTTACACGTGGAATACCTCGGGCATGACCGCCGGAACCTTCATCGTTGAAGCATGGAGCGCTGGAAGTACGGCGCCGATTCGCGGCAAGCTGAGCGTCATTCGTCCGTAGCGCACGGGCAATCACTGGCCTCTCGCACGACGGCCATTCCAACGGAGGCACTGTGCTCTGAAAAGCACACCGTCAGCGTCTCAAATGGGCAATCTGCTTGCATCTCAAATAAGTAACACGGGCGCTCTTCCCGTGCAGCGCTTTCTGACCAATTGATGTCCGCCGCCAGCAGCCATTCCATGACTTGCTTTCCGTCCGCACGGGTGGGACCCTCGCATTCCAAAAGGCACTGCAGGGGCGCATCCGGCTGGACTCCCTCCAGCTGCATGCGGGCTTTGATGCGTTTGCCGGGCAACCAATCGTTGCAGCTGCGGCCACTGAAAAAGAGTGCGCTCAAGATGACGCCGATGATGACGCCGATGCCGTAACGCAGGAATCGTTGACGAAAATTCACGACCCAAAAGTACAACACGCCGTAACGGAGGCGGCTTGCGTTGTAATTTTAGGCTTCGATGATTCGTACCAGCAACCTCGCATTTCAATACCAGAAGGACAGCCCACTGCTGACCTTTCCGGATGTCGAGTGCCCCGCGCAAGGACAACTGCTCTTGCTCGGCGCGTCTGGGTGCGGAAAGACCACCCTGCTGCATTTGCTGTGTGGCATGCTGCAGCCGACCCGAGGTGAAGTACACATCAACAGCCAGGCGCTGCATCAAATGAACGAGGCCGAGCGCGACACTTTTCGCGGCCAACACGTCGGCATCGTCTTTCAGAAATCGCACTTCCTCCAAAGCCTCACGGTTTTGGAGAACCTTGCCATGCCGGCGTTCCTCAGCGGAGCGGCGTTCGACAAACGCGAAGGCCTCCAACTTTTAGAAAAGCTCGGCATTGGACACAAGGCCAACAGCCGTCCGCGCGACCTGAGCGTCGGTGAGCAGCAACGCGCCGGAATCGCCCGAGCACTGATCCACCGTCCGGCCCTCGTCCTTGCTGATGAACCCACCAGCGCCCTCGACGACGGCAGCACAGCGGCCGTTCTGGACCTCCTGGAAACGCAGGCCACAGCCGCCGGATCGACCTTGGTCATCGTCACCCACGACCAGCGGCTCAAGGACCGCTTTGGCAACCGCCTCGATCTCACCGCTCAACCCCAGTCAGCATGAAAATGAACTGGCTGTACATCGCGTGGCGCAACGTCGGGCTCAAAAAGCTGCAAACGGCCCTGAGCCGGGTGCCCCTCGCCTTTGGGGTAGGTTTGGTCAGCTTGCTCATGCTGTCCGAAAAGCAGCTGAGCGATACGTTCGACCGCAACATCGAAGACATCGATTTGGTGCTCGGCGCCAAAGGCAGTCCGCTGCAATTGATCTTGGCCAATGTCTACCA